>JBCDDI010000115.1:0-8561 GCA_039180365.1 Pseudomonadota bacterium | reverse complement strand
GTCCACGAAGGGATCTCGCCGGAAGACTCAGAGCGGCTGCTCGTGACGCCCATGGAGATTGAGCTGCGGAAAGTCGAAGGCCTGAAAGAGTTGAAGGCCTACGCCTCCGAGGGGTCAGCAAACCTGCTCGTTGAATTTGACGCTGACTACGATCTCGACCAGGCGCTCATTGACGTCCGCGAAGCCGTGGACCGGGCCAAGGTTGAGCTGCCGAGCACGGCAGAAGAGCCTTTCGTTCGAGAAGAATCCACAGACGATTTTCCCATCCTGCAGGTGAATCTTGTCGGCGACGATGTGCCCGAGCGCATGCTCTACAACCTCGCCATCGATATGCGCGACGACATTGAGGCCATCCCGGACGTGCTCGACGCGGAACTCCGTGGAAACCGGGAAGAGCTGCTGGAAGCCGTGATCGATCCGAACGCCCTCGAGGCGTATCAGATCTCTAACGAAGAGCTCATCAATACCATCGTTCGCAACAACCGCTTGATCCCTGCGGGCAGCATCGACACCGGTAGCGGGCGCTTTGCCGTTAAGGTCCCGAGCGTCATCGAAGAAGCCGGCGATATCTTCGATCTACCGATCAAAACGAGCGGCGACACGGTTGTAACGCTGGGCGACGTCGCCGAGGTGCGCCGCACCTTCAAAGACCGCGTGAGCTACGCCCGTGTAAACGGCCGCAACTCTCTGTCCCTGGCGATTACCAAACGGGCAAACGCCAACATCATTGACACGACGGATCGCGTTAAAGCCATTGTCGAGCGCTACCGCGAGAACCTGCCCGGCAAGGTAGAGGTTTTCTACTCCCAGGAGCAGGCGCCCTTCGCCGAACAGCAGGTGACGGAACTCAAGGGCAATATCTTCACGGCCCTGGCCCTCGTCATGGTGCTTGTGGTGGCGGCCATGGGCTTCCGTTCGGGCCTCATCGTTGGCCTGGGCATTCCGGTCTCGTTCCTGTTTTCGCTCATCTTCATTTATCTGATGGGCTACACCTTCAACTTCATGGTTATGTTCGGCATGTTGCTCGGCCTCGGCATGCTCATCGACGGCGCCATCGTCGTTACCGAGTACGCCGACAGGAAGATGACCGAAGGCTTCGACCGCCGAGCTGCCTACGCCATGGCGGCGAAACGCATGTTCTGGCCGGTCACCGCCTCCATCGCCACAACGCTGGCCGCCTTCCTGCCGCTGATGTTCTGGCCAGGTGTGTCCGGCAAATTCATGCGTTATCTGCCCGTGACGGTGTTTACGGTGCTGTCCGGCTCACTCGTGTACGCGCTCATCTTTGGACCGGTGCTGGGCTCGCTCTTCGGTCGGGCCGGGAGCCGCGACAGCAAAGCCATGACGGCGCTGAAACAGCTTGAAGACGGCGATCCCACGCAGCTGAAGACTTTTACCGGCCTTTACTCGCGTCTCCTGGCACTGGCGAGCCGCTACGCGGTCGTGACTCTGTCCGGCATCACCATGCTGCTGGTGACCATCTTCTGGGCCTACGGCAACTATGGCCAGGGCATGATCTTCTTCTCTGAGATTGATCCGAAGTTCGCCCAGATCACCATCAAAGCTCGAGGGAATCTCTCTGCCGAAGAGATCAACGCCCTGGTCAGCGAAGTGGAATTCGAGGTCCTCGAGGTCGCCGGCATCGAAGGCATGAACACCTACACAACCCTCTCGGGCTCAGACTCCCGCGATGGTCTCGACAAAATCGGCGGCATCTTCGTTGAGCTGCACGACGAGAACGAGCGGGATCGCAAAGGTGCGGAGATCTTCCAGGAGATTCGTGACCGGGTTGCGCCTCTGGCCGGCATCAACGTCGAAATACAGAAGATGGAGCAGGGCCCGCCCGTCGGCAAACCGATTCAGATTCAGTTTTCATCCTACGATCGGGATCTGCTGGAGCCGGCAGTCGCGCGGATTCGCGACCATATGGAAACAATTCCGGAAATCATCGACATCGATGACACCCGCTCTCTGCCGGGCATCGAGTGGACCCTCAGCGTCGATCGCGCGCAGGCTGCACTCTATGGCGCAGACGTTTCTCAGGTCGGCATTGCCGTGCAGCTGGTCACCAACGGGGTCAAGGTGGGCGAGTACCGGCCCGATCGCGCTGACGATGCTGTGGACATCCGCGTCCGCTATCCGGCGGAAAACCGGGGCATCAGCACCCTCGACGATCTGAAGATCAGCACTCAGAACGGTCTTATTCCCATATCCAACTTTGTAAAGCGCGAGCCGTCGCCGAACGTCGACACGATCCAGCGCATGGACGGTGTGCCGATCCAACTGCTCCGGGCCAACGTCGCCGAAGGGGTGCTGGCCGACAGTATCGTGCAGGACCTGCAGGCCTGGCTGGCAACCCAGACTTTCGATCCGAGGCTCAACATCGAATTCCGCGGCGCCAATGAAGAGCAGGCGGAATCCATGGCCTTTGTGCAGGTCGCTTTCCTGCTGTCGCTGCTGCTCATGTTTGTGCTGCTTGTTACCCAGTTCAACAGCATCTACCAGGGTGTGCTGATCCTTGTGGCCGTCGTGATGTCCACAGCCGGTGTACTGCTCGGCCTGCTCGTGCTCGATGCGCCCTTCAGCGCCATTCTCACTGGCGTCGGGGTTGTGGCCCTGGCGGGGATTGTGGTCAACAACAACATCGTGCTTATCGATACCTATAACCACATCAAGCGCGAGCATCCCGAGCTCGACTATGTGCAGGTGATCGTCCGCACCGGCGCACAGCGCTTGCGACCGGTCATGCTGACAACGGTGACGACGATCTTCGGTCTGTTGCCGCTGGCGTCCAACTTCTCCATTGATCTGATCAACCGGAATATCGTCTACGGCGGCCAGCTCTCGAGTTTCTGGGTTCCGCTGTCTCAGGCCATCGTCTCGGGGCTGTCCTTTGCCACGCTGCTTACACTCGTGGCCACACCCGCCATGCTGGCCCTGCCGCACCAGTTGAAGAACCTGACCCATCGGGCAAAAGCCCGCGTCACGGAAGCACGCCAGGCCGCCGCAACCACCTGATTACGGGGTCGGCGCCAACATAGAGTTTTGCCGGCCCTAGGCCTTACACTTGCCTGCCATGCAAGACCCCGGCGCCTGGGCCGCCCCCCTCACTGATTCAATCTGCGCGGACGCCAGCCTCACAGGCGGCAAGGCTGCTGGCCTGCACCAGCTGCTGACCGCCGGACTGCCTGTACCGCCGGGGTACGTGCTTCCGCTCCCGGTCTTCGAGGCCCATCTGCCAGCGGCAGTGCCGGCGCACAAGCCGGAACGGCCCGCCATCAACGACGACCTGCGCACAACCCTCGCCCGAATCTGCCAGGAGCTCAGTCCGGGCGGAGAAGCGGTTGTGGTGCGCTCCTCCGCCATCGGTGAAGACAGCGCCCAGGCAAGCTTCGCCGGTCAGCACGCCACCTACTACTACGTGGATGCTGAGAGCATCGACAAGGCCGTCGTCGACTGCTGGCTGTCCCTCTGGTCTGAACAGGCCCTCGACTATCGCGCCGAGCGGGACGCAGGTGCGTTCGGTATGGCCGTGATCATTCAGCGCATGGTGCAGGCCGAACGTTCCGGGGTCTGTTTCTCCTGCGATCCGACGGGCAAGCATCCCGATCAGGCCGTGCTGGAAGCCACCTGGGGGCTTGGCGCGGCGCTCGTGGACGGCCGGGTTTCACCAGACCGCTTCCACATTGACGAGTCAGGGAGAATCACTGCTCGACGTATCGCCAGAAAACGTCTGAAAGTGGCCGAAGACCTGCGCGATCGAAACGGCTCGCGCCTTGAGCCCATACCGCTCAAGCAGCAGACAGAACCCGCCGTGAGCGACATCGAAGCGGCCCAGCTGGCAACGATGGCCAGACAGATTGCTGCCGATACGGGCACAGCGCAGGACGTCGAGTGGGCTATTGATGGCGACGAGGTCTTCCTCCTGCAGAGCCGTCCGATCACCGGCCAGCCGCCTGTTACCCCGAAGGTGGAAGGGCGCTGGGTGCTGTTCAAGCCGACCGCAGAAAACTTCTCCGAACCGATGACGCCCATGACCGTCGATCTGCTCCGGCGGGTGGTGCCACCCTTTGGACGGTTTATCGGCGGCCGTTTCTACGTCAACGTTGATCTCCTAGCTCGACTCCTGCCCTGGGATCTCGACGACGAGAGTCTTGCCGACGTGCTGCTCATGCGGCCACTGCCGGAATCGACACAGCTGTCTCCCGGGCGGGTCGCCGGGCTTGTTGCCCTGCTCAGCGGCGCTTATCTGACCGGTGGCGTCGGTTGGCACCGGACCGCAAATCTGGATCTGTCGAAGCTTTCGGCCTTCGAAAGCCGCTGCCGTCAGGTCCTCGATGCTGGGGACATCAAGGCGCTCCCGGCCCTGACCCAGCTGGTGCTCAACGACCACCCCTTCCGACCGGCCGGTGAGTTCGCCGTGCAGGCCAACATCTCTTCAGTGCGCTACTTCATCCTCATTGAGGCTCTGCGTCGTTTGCTCTCACGCTGGGCGCCAGACTTCGACGAGACCAAGCTCGCGCTGATCTGTTCCGGTGGCGCCGACATGCTGTCACAGCAGATGGTAGAGGGTGTGCGCGAGCTTGCGGCGGAAGCGGCGGCAGACTCAAACTTCGCCGAAACGCTGAAACGGGATGACGTCGATCTGCAGGGCGCGGTGCTTGCGCTCGGTGAATATCACCCGTTTGCGATCGCCCTCGAACGCTTCATGAACCGTTTCGGCCACCGCTGCGTTCGCGAGCTCGAGCTCATGACGCCTCGCTGGTGGGAAAACAACACCACGGTGCTGGCCATGGTACGCAGCTTTCTCGCTCGCGAGCCGGAACGGACTGAACCTTACGGACTGCGCCTCGCTGCGGAAGACGAACTGCACCAGGCCCTCAAACACCGCTGGCAGCGGCGCATCGCCGATTATCTCGCGGAACGTATCCGCTACTACGTTACCCTGCGGGAGAACACACGCTACTACCACACCATGGCCATGGACGTGGTCCGGCAGAAGCTCAAGGCCCTTGAGCAGACGCTTCTGCAGACCGGGAGACTTCGCTGCGAGGACGATCTGTTCTTTCTTGAGTATCAAGAGGCCATGGCCCTCGAGCTTGGCCAGCTCGAGTGGCAGGACGTAGAGGAACGCATCCGTGAGCGGCGCCTGCATTACCAGGATCGGGCACTGCAGACTCCGCCGGACACCTTTAATCTCGAGGCTCGAATCCCCGTCCTGAGTGATGACGGCCGAATGCTCATGGGGGACTGCGCAAGCCCCGGGGTAGCTACCGGTCGAGCTCGGATCATCCATGATCCAACGCTCGCAGGCGACCTGAAAGCCGGCGAGATTCTTGTGGCCCCCTATACGGATCCTGCCTGGACTCCACTGTTCCCGGGCGCCGCTGCCATCATCGTTGAGGTCGGCAGCTTCCTCTCTCACGCAGGCACCGTAGCCCGCGAATACCAGGTGCCCTGCCTGGTCGACGTACACGGCGCCACCACAAGAATCAGCGATGGCGCGGAGCTCCGAGTCAACGCGAGCGAAGGCTGGGTGGAGGTCCTGACCCCATGAGCGCCGCCATCGCCCTGCTCCTCGCCATGCCGCTCACGGTCTACGTGCTTGCCGGGATCTTTCTGCTTAAGGACAACGGCGCCGATAGCCGCAGCTTTCGGGCTCTCACCTTCAGAGCCTTGCTCCTGGCGCTGCTGATCTATCTGACGCCCGCCGAAGACCGGGCCTGGATTGCACTCGGAGCCGGGATTGTTGTTCTCCTCCACCTCGGAGCTCAGTACGGACTGCGCTACCTGATTTCCAGCGGCCGCTGGCCGGCCGAGCGCAACGAGTGATGGAAAAAAAGAGGAAAAAATAACCCCGGCGACATGGGATTGGGGAGGGGGGAGGACCGTCGCCGGGGTGCTTCAAGCGAACTGAAGCAGTTCACAACTCAAGGGATTGATCTAACTACGAGCGAGGGCATTATTCCCGTCGCCCGCAGTTTGATTTATAGCAAAAGGCGCGAAGAAACCCGCGCCATATCCGATGGCCGGCGTAGGAGTTCCGACAGGCGTTTGGGAGCCCTGACTGGTGCGGCAGCGTTAGCGTACTCCTGAAACGCTGAAACCCGCTCAGACTGGCGCCTGCCGCGGGAGGCGAGGTTCCCGAGGCGGCGGCAACGTCGCCTCAAGCTTTGCTGCCAGTTCAGCCCTGATCCCGGCACAGGCCGGATCATCCCAGCGATTGCGCAGCTGGTCTGGGTCTTCCGTCATGTTGTAGAGCTCGCCTTCCGTGCCTTCGTAGAGGTGAGACTTTCCGTACCCTGTGTAGAGCCAACCGGAGCGGTCGTAGAGGCTCTTCAGGTGCATGTTCACGGGCCCATGCTCTGAGTCCCACTCCGTCAGTACACACTCGCGCTGCTGGTCCCGAGCCTCCGCATCGGAGACAGGCAGCCGCTGGCCCTCACAGTAATCGGGGATCGGCACATCGGCGATGTGGCAGAAGGTGCTGGCAAGATCCAGGTGGCCTACCGGCGCGGTGACCTCGGCAGGTGCTAGGCCAGAGCTGGGCGCCGGCTGCCAGATCAGCGGCAGGCGCATGAGCGCATCGATGTGATAGGGGCCTTTGAAGAGCAGCCCGAAGTCACCCTGCAGCTCGCCATGATCGGTGGTGAAGATAATGTCCGTGTCCGCTAGGCGGTCCGCTGCCGCGAGATAGTTGAACACCCGCTGGCAGGCCTCATCGATCAGCTCGTTTTCGATGTGGGTCATGGCGTTGATTTCCCGCACCTGATCGGCGCTCATGGCAGCGGGGACAAACTCCCGCGGCGACTCGAGGTTCGTCCAGAGCGTGCCGTCGTAGTAGCCGCGCCAGTGTTTAGGCTTCTGGTCGAGCAATGCTTCCCGCTCGGCCGCATCTTCCCGATAGAGCCGGGGTAGCGGCACCTCCTGCCAGGGTATCCGGTGCAGCTCCGAGGCAGGCACGTCCCAGGGGTGGTGGGGATCGGGGAAACTCATCCAGCAGAAGAAAGGGTCTTCGGCTTCGAGCTCCGACAACCAGTTAATGGTGCGGTCGGCTACCCACTCGGTGTGATAGAGCTCCCGCGGCACCTCCATTGGCCAGACCTGCACGGCCCCGGTGGCTCCATGACTGACGGTGTTCTGACCCTTTTCGCCGACCATGGGGTAGAACCTGGCTTTCTCAGGAAGGTGCTCGTTCATCCACAGATCGTAGTGGCTGTGGCCTTCAAAAAAGTGGTTGGCGAGTTCCATCCGTTCAAAACCGCGGTGCGGTCCCTGGCTGCCGAGGCGAGCCATGCGATTCTCATAAAACGCCTCTGGATCCCCGAGCCAGGGCTCGAAGTGCGCCTTGCCGAGGAGCGCCGTTCGATAGCCGTGCGCCTGCAGGTGATGGGCAACGGTGGGCTGATCCTCCGGAAGCGCTACGCCATTCATCCAGACACCATGGGAGCCGACGTGCTGACCGGTGATGATGGTTGCCCGAGCCGGCATACAGACCACGTTCTGATTATGTGCACGGCGATAGTTGATGCCGGACGCTGCCAGCGCATCAAGCGCCGGGGTCCGTGCCACAGCCCCACCGTTGCAGCCCAGGGCGTCGTAGCGCATCTGATCGGTGGTAATGAAGAGAATGTTGCGTTTTCGGGCCATGGCGCTGTCAGCCCGCCGCCTGCGCGCTCAGCCACTCCACGATCCGCGGATAGGCTTTTTTATCCTGCACGAAAAACAGATGCCCGCCGTCAAAGAATTCGAGCTCAGCCTCAGGCAGCCTGGACGCCAGCGCCTCCATGTTTGCCATCGGCGCAATGCCGTCGTAGCGCCCACCGGCGAGGAGGACCGGACACTGCACGGCTGCCAGACGTTCAAATGTGTCATGACCGGCTCGCGCCTGCAGCTGGCGACGGGCCCCGTCCTCATCCCGGTCAACGCGCCGGGCGTTCTGCGCCATGGTGAGGTAGGTCTGCCACTTGTCCGGGTTGGCGGCACGCCAGGCGGCATCGCGACGCGTATCTGCGAGCTCCAGATGCCGGGCGGCTCGCTCTTCATCCGCTAACGCTTCCAGTTCGTGCAGCGGGTAGGAGGCGCCACCAGCCCCACCAGCGCTGGTACAGGCGAGCACCAGCGCCCGGACCCGCTCCGGGTGCTTGAGGGCAAACTCCTGCGCCACCATGCCACCGAAAGACACGCCCATGACGAGCACCGGCCCATCCCAGCCAAGCGCATCAAGCAGTCCCGCCGCATCGTCCGCGTAGTCGCCCATGCCGTAGTCACCGGCCGCGCCCTCATCCCAGCCGTCGCCATCGCGGCGGTCGGCGTTGACTTCCTTGTCACTCTCAATACGTTGATAGAGGGCAGGGTCAACGCTCTGACCAAGGCCACGCTGATCGTAGGCCAGCACTTCAAAGGCGGCCGGGAGCGGGCCGTCGAAAACATTTGGACGCACCCGCAGGTCTCCGCCCGTGCCTGAGATAAAAAGCAGGCGCGGGCCCTGCCCATGAATCTCGTGATAGAGATCAATGCCGTTCGCGCTGATTGTGCCCATCGCTTTCCCAAGCCTGTGC
>JBCDDI010000114.1:0-8679 GCA_039180365.1 Pseudomonadota bacterium | reverse complement strand
CGGGCGCCTCTACATGAATCAGTCCGGCGAGATGCGCATTCTCGTGGCCGATCAGGGCGGCCGTGAAGTTCTGGTCACCCGCAGCGAAGTGCAGGAATACGATCCGGCGGCGGAGCTTGTGGAGCGCTACTCGCTGTCAAAGCACAAAAACCGTATGGAGCCTTATGCGCGGCTGGGCTTCACCGACACCGGTAAGGATTTACGCAACGACTTCCTCGTCACCCTGCTCGGCGAGGAGATGATCGGCCACGAGCGCACCCTGGTGCTGGAGCTCACGCCGAAAAGCGACCGGGAGCGGCAGATTGTCGGCACCGTGAAACTCTGGATCAACGAGGCCAGCTGGATGCCCATGCGGCAGATCATCGAGCACGTGGCCGATCGGGAAACGCTGACCATTGAATACTCGGGCATGGCCCGCAATCTCAATCTCAACCCGGACATCTTCAAGGCCAAGTGGCCTCGGGGTACCAAACGAGTCAGCCGCTGAACTGACCGAAGCCAGGGGAGGAGAGCGATGGCTGAGCTGATGGCGGGACGCGGGGACTGGTTCGACGCTGAGCGAGGCGTGCTCGATCGGCGTATTTTTTCCGATCCGGATATCTACGCGCAGGAACTTGAGCGCATCTTCGCCCGGGCCTGGAACTTCGTTTGTCACGAAAGTCAGGTGGCCGAGCCCGGTGCGTTTTTCATGAGCTGGATCGGCGAGGACGAAGTGATTGTCGTCCGCGACCGAGACCGGCAGATCCAGGTTCTCCTGAACAGCTGCCCCCATCGCGGTAATACGGTCTGCCGGGCAGAGCAGGGCAAGGCGGCGAGTTTTCTCTGTTCCTATCACGGCTGGAACTTCGACCTTGATGGTTCCCTCGTTGGTATGCCCGGCGAAGACGCCTTCTATCGGAATGACATCGACAAAGACGCCTGGGGCCTGGGTCGGGCGGCCCAGGTTGCCGTCTATCGTGGCTTCGTCTTCGCCACCATGGATCCCACCGCGCCGCCGCTGGAAGACTATCTCGGTTGGGTGGGACGTCTTGGCATTGACCTCATCGCCTCCCAGGGCGACATGGTTGCCCTCGATGGCGTGATGAAAAACCGCCTCAAGTGCAACTGGAAGATTGCCGTCGATAACCTCTACGACTGGTACCACGTGAAAGTCAGTCACGGCACTGCCATGCGCGTGGGATTTCTTTCCGAAGCCTCCATGGCGCCGAACGACCAGATGGTCATTCTTGGTGAATACGGCCATGGGATCGGTGGTCCCGGTCTCTCAGAGCAGCAGCAGGCCGAATTTGAAGAGCGCATGCGCACTGGGGAGGGTGCGCCGCAGTGGTACGACATTCAGGCCGCCCGCCGTCTTGATCCTGCTGTGCGTGAACAGCTTGGCCCGGTTGGCACACGGGCGCTGGGCCATCCGAATATCTTCCCGAATCTCTGGGTGGCGCTCACCCGTCAGGTCTGTCTGCGGATCCCCCGCGGCCCGCTTGAAACCGAGCTGTGGTGGTTCACCTTCCTGCCGAAGGACGCCACGGAACAGGAGCGCAGGACGACCGTGTTCATGGCCAATCACGTTTTCGGGCCGGCCGGCCTGCTCGAACAGGATGACGGCGAGAACTGGAGCCACTCAACGCGCGGTGCCACCGGTGCGGTCACGCGGCGGCGCCCGATTAATCTCGGCATGGGGCGCGGCCACGACGCGGTCACCCTCGATCCCTCCGGGCAGTCCTGCATCGAAACGGTGGTTAACGAGCATGGGCAGCGCTGGACCTATCAGTCCTGGCAGGAATGGATGCGCTCGGAGAGCTGGGCAGCTCTTGAAGCTGACCACAGCCAGCCGCCGGAAGGTACTGTCTGATGACGGCCTTTGCGGATCTCACGCTCCATGAGCAGATGCTGCTCACCTATGAGGCGGAGCAGTTTCTTTACCGGGAGGCTGCCCTCCTCGATGATCGGCGCCTTGATGAGTGGCTCGAACTGCTCACGGACGACATTCATTACTGGATGCCGATCCGACGGACAACCACGGCGAAGGAAATCGATCGGGAGTTTACGGAGCCGGGCGGGATGGCGTTTTTCGACGACGACCGATCGACGCTTGCGATGCGGATTCAGCGCTTGTCCGTTGGGCGAGCTTGGGCCGAAGACCCGCCGTCCCGGACCCGGCGCCTGATCAGTAATGTGCAGATTGTGCGCATGGAGGGCGATGAGGTCGAAACCACCTGCAACTTTCAGCTCTACCGAACGCGCCTCGCGTCTGAAGAAGACAGTTGGATCGGTCGCCGGGAGGATGTGCTCCGCAGAGTCGATGGCCAACATAGTATGGCCCCCCGACACAAAAATATGGAACAGACAGTGATTCTGGCGCAGAACATGAGCAGTCTCTTCTGATGGGGCGGCTCGACGGACAGGTCGCCATTGTTACCGGCGGTGCGTCGGGGCTTGGGGCGGCGATTGTTGCCCGCCTGATTAAGGACGGTGCTCGCGTGGGCGTGCTCGATCGATCGGAAGCGGGTTGCGAGGCGCTGGCCGCGGAATACGGTGATCGGGTTTGCTGCCTCCGCGGCGACGTGCGCCCTTACGAAGACAACGCGGCGATCGTTGCAAAAACCGTTGAAACCTTCGGTGCGCTGGATGTGGCCATTGGCAATGCCGGGATCTGGGACTACAACGCAAGCCTGGTCGATCTGCCTGTCGAGCGTCTGGCGGAAGCCTTTGACGAGCTCTTTCATATCAACGTTCTGGGTTATCTGATGCTCGCCAAGGCAGCGCTGAAGCCGCTGGTGCAGAGTAAAGGCAGCATGATATTTACGGTCTCTAATGCGGGGTTTCTCCCCGCCGGCGGTGGCCCCCTCTACACGGGAACCAAACATGCGGTAGTTGGGCTTATCCGCCAGCTCGCCTATGAACTGGCACCGCACGTTCGGGTCAATGGCGTCGCCCCTGGTGCTATCGCGACGCAGTTGAAAGGCCCGGAAAGCCTGGGCATGGACGAAAGACGTTTCCCCGGAGAGCGTATGGCCGAAAATGCGGCTAGCTTTGTGCCGATCGGCGCCATGCCAACGCCGGAGGATTACGCCGGGGCCTACGTATTCTTTGCCAGTCGGGAAGACAACGTGCCTGCGACCGGAACGGTACTCAACCACGATGGTGGCTTTGGCATCCGCGGCCTTGGGGCGGTGCCGCGCGGCGGCGACGACCTCGAAGACCGCCTAGAACTCACCTAGCCCTCTTACGCCGATGTTGTCTCGCCGCCAACTGCTGATCTCCGGTGCCGCGGCGCTCGCGACTCCCTTCTGTCGAGCGCAGGATCAGGCAAAGCCAGGCCTAACGTGGGGTACTGCCGCGCCGCTGCCGATCAACACACAGGAACTCTACAGCTGCGTGCATCAGGGGCGCCTCTACGTTGCCGGTGGCATTGCCGCGCGCCTCGGCGTGCCGTACTTCACAGACGCGAGCTTCGTCTTTGATCCGCAGGCCGACGAGTGGTTTGAACTGCCGGATTTGCCCGAGGCGCGTCATCACGCAGCGCTGGTCAGCACTGGAGAACGTCTCTTCATGGTTGGCGGCTTTAACGGTAGCTACACCAGCGTCTGGCGCATGGTTGATACAGTGCATGTGCTTACGGAGACCGGTTGGGAGAACGCTGGCACGCTACCCCAGGCGCAAGCTGAGGGCGTACTCGCCTGCCACAGCAGTGGTGTTATTCACCTTGCGACCGGGCAGTCGCCGAAGGGCAGCGCAAACGGAGAACGCTCCGATCATCATGAGGTGGCCGACCACTGGCGCTGGGATGGCGTTGGGGCTTGGGAGACTGCCGCGCCTATACCCACCCCGCGCAACAGCGCCACGGGCGGCTGGCTCGGTGATGAGCTCATTGTCGCCGGCGGCCGCACGGCCGTCGGCAATCTTGCGGTGACGGAGATCTATGATTTCAGAGAAGACCGCTGGCGGACGGCGGCGCCGCTGCCCCTGCCGCAGGCTGGAACCGCGAGCGTCGTCGTCGAAGACGGGATCATCGTTTTTGGCGGTGAAATCTTCACCCCGGAAGCCAGCGTGTTCCCCAATGTCTGGCGCTATGTCGCTCGAGAAGACCGCTGGGTCCCATTGCCGGACATGCTCACCCCGCGGCACGGCATCGGCGCCGGGCTGATTGGCGATCGGGCCTACGTGATCGGCGGGGCAACCGCGCCGGGCGGAAACGGGACGAGCAACCTGAACGAGGTGCTGAAGATCAACTTGAGCGTCCCAACATCTTGAATCGTCGCCCCGACTGAGTAGCCCGGACTGCTTACCAACTCCAGCACTTATAGGCTTCAGTAACTTAAGTCGTACTGGCCGACCTAAATGAGTATGATTGCTATATGATAAACATTCTCGTTATTCTCCTGGCAGAGCACGCTTAAAAATCAATAGGAACAATCAGGGTATTCAAGGTAGCAGAACCTTAAAATACGAGCTTAAAACGTTATGTTATAACGTAGCATTTTTGAACAAAGCAACCCTTCACAATAAGCAATGAATTCAACAAAACCAGCACAACACACGTTCGACGTGGCCGTCGTGGGCGGCGGCGTCGCGGGCGTTGGTGTCGCGGTAGCGCTCAGGCATGCGGGAATTCACAACTTCATCGTTCTGGAGCGACACCAGGTGGGGGCTTCCTTCGCAGCCTGGCCTAAGGAAACACGATTCATCACTCCATCCTTCCCAAGCAATTCAGCGGGCATTCTGGACCTGAACTCACCGACTATCGGTGTCTCTCCCGGGTACAGCCTGGAGGTTGAGCATCCGACGGGCCAGGAGTTTGCCCGACACCTGCGTGCGGTCGCTGGACACTTCAAACTTCCGGTACAAGAACAGGTGGACGTCAGTCAGGTGAGCCGCGATGACGGCGGCTTTATTGTTCACACGGCGCTCGGAATCCTTCGCGCCAATCACGTGATCTGGGCAGCGGGCGAATTTCAGTATCCACAGCGCCGGGGCTTTCCCGGCAGCGAGCTCTGCCGCCATACGGCAACCATCGACAGTTACGAAGACCTCGAGGGCAATGACTTCATCATCATTGGCGGCTACGAAAGTGGCGTGGATGCCGCCTACCATCTCGCCAGCCGAGGCAAGTTCGTCAGAGTGTTCGATAGCGTCTGCCCGTGGGCAAACACCAGTGCAGAACCCAGCACAGCCTTATCTCCATTCACTCTGGAGCGCCTGCACGAAGACTGGTTTCAGGAGCAGGTAGAACTCATTGCCAATACGCCAATCACTTCGGTGGCCTGCGCAGGCGGCCATTATGAGGTCATCGCTCGGGATGGGGCGCGCTATCAGACGGACGTACCACCCCTCTGGGCGGGTGGCTTTGAAGGGAGCCACAGGCTGATCGAACCGCTCTTCCAAATGCGCGAGGACGGTTATCCGCTCCTCACTGCGAACGATGAGTCAACGGTTACGCCAGGCTTGTTTCTCTGTGGCCCTTCGGTCCGGCACGAGAACCATGTGTTCTGCTTCATCTACAAATACCGGCAGCGCTTCGCAGTCGTCGCCAAGACCATCGCGACCTCGTTGGGGCTGCCCGCTGAGGGCCTTGAAACCTATCGGACTTGGGGCATGTACCTCGATGACCTGTCCTGCTGTGGGGAGGAATGTGTGTGTTAGCCCGAGACTCGGAGAACCAACGGCTGACTACCACCAGCACGACCCAGGGACTGCCGCGCAGAGTGTTTCGCCTCAGCTGGCTTGGACAAACCGCGGCGAGCTTCTGCTGGATCGTGAGCATGATGGCTTACGGTATCGACACCACCGGTGACTGGTTACAGCTATCAGCAGCCTCAGCCTGGCTGTTGGCCAACATCGCGACCCTTCTAGCGCCTGAGAATGATTGAGCCGTCACAGCGGATGCTTCCGCTTAACGGAAGGTGTGACCGAGATGGAGATGGCGTTTAGAGCCGGCCGCGGCCCATTGTAATTGATTCTCATTCTCTTTAGATTCTAGCGCTCCCCAAGCCCACGCGAACGCAATGGCAGCAGACACAACACTGGAAGGCGTCGACTTTACTGCGCTCACGCAGGAAAACTACGATTCGATTCTGAAGAGCGTCGCCAATGTTGCCGATGCGGAAGACGCGCTGCAGACTGTTTTTGAGCGGCTGCTCCGTAACCCGCGGCCGGTCAATCGTAACTATCTGCTCACGGCCGTGCGCAATGCGTCTGTAGATATCTGGCGGGCCGGTTCCCGTCGCTCCGGTTATGAGTTCGATTTTGCCAACTCTTCATCGCCCTTCGATGAAACGACACCGGCGCAGGCGCTACAGGGTCAGCAGATCCTGGAGGCCCTGATCGCTGCGATGGACGAGCGCTCGACCCTCGACCAGGAGCTTTTCGAGCGCCGCTGTTTAAATGGCGACGCCATACACAAGATTGCCGCGGATCTGAAACTGCACCGATCTACCGTGGAAAAGCGGCTGCAGAAAATCAAGCGTTACTGCTACGACGCGCTCGGCCCTCTGCTCGACAGTTCCTGAATCGTCTGGGTTTCGTGCCTGGCCGTCGTTTGTATTATAAGGGCGGCAATATCGAACCGATTTCTGGCGAAAACGTGAAGCCGGACAGTAATAAGCGCGAAGAGGAACTCTGGCTTGAGGCCCTGCGGCTGTTGGAGTCACCGGCAGGCGACGGCCGGACTGCCGTTGATGACTTCCGCGCACAGTCACAGATTCACAGGCAAGTCCTCTTGCGAGCCGAACGGTATCTGACCGCTTCCCGACAGATGCCGAGACAGCGACCTTCGGCCTGGCGCAAAACGAAGCTTACTGCGCAGCTCTGGCTCGCGAGATCGGGACAGGCGCCCATCGCATCGGCGGCCATTGCACTCCTGGTGTTCGGGATTGGCTGGATGCTGTTCCCGGTACCGCCGAGCGAGGTGAGTCCGCCCGCTCCGACGATTGCGCAAGACAGCTTTGATCAGTCTTATGAAACGGCGTGGGGGGAACGGAAGGAAATTACCCTCCCCGACGGATCGACGCTGTGGCTTGATTGGGGAGCCGATGTGAGTGTGCGTCTCAGCGAGACCACAAGAACCGTCACGGTCAACGCCGGCACCGTCGCTTTTGCCGTCACCTCCGACCCGGATGCACCGTTTACCGTGTCAGCCGACGATGTGCGAGTTCGCGTGACGGGCACGGAGTTTACCGTGGCGCGGGATCGACGTGACCGTGTTGCGGTCGATGTCATGGAAGGCACCGTGTCTGTCAGTCTCGGTGAAGACCACTCGACGCTGGCCGCCGCGCAGCGCGTGGTGGCAGAGCGGGGTCAACTGCTGCCCTTGGAATACCGGGAAACGGAGGAGATGGGACGTTGGCGCGAGGGGGTACTCGTATTCCGCGAGCGGCCGCTGGTAGAGTCTATCGATGCGCTCAGCGCTTATCTGCCCTACGAGGTAGATACGCGATCCATTGCCTTCAGCGGGCGCCGGGTAACGGGCGTTTATCTGATTGAAGAGGCAGAACAGGGGCTTAAGGCGATCATCGGGTCCCACGGTCTCGAGGCAGAGGCCCAGGGCAGCGTGCTCGAGCTTCGGGAGCGCCGGCTGGTCAGACCCTAGCCTGAAAAAGTTCTTCAACCGCTTACGTACTTTTCTTCGGGAGACGTTTCCTAGGTAACACACCACATACACGGTGTGACGTCGCCAGGAGAAAGCGTGTGATCGATCAGTTTCTAAGAGCGGTGCTGCTCTTGCTGTTAGGGGTGTTTCCATGGGTGCCGGCCCTTGCGCAGACCGCCGAGCCGAACTACACCCTGAATATCCGCTCGCAACCACTGGATGCGGCAATCGTGGAGTTCAGTGCAGCTACTCGCACCCAGGTCTCCGCCGACGCTGCCATCCTTCAGGGCCAGCAGAGTGCCGCGCTGAGCGGGTCCTATACGGCGGGTGATGCTTTGCAGGAACTGGTGGCGGACGCCGGCCTGGCCGTGTTCGAGATCGATTCCCGGACCTTTGCGCTCAGATACACGGCATCGAATCCACCGCCGTCAGGTGCTGTGTCGGCACCGGCGCTCGAGATCGAAGAGATGGTGGTCTACGGCACGAAGCAGAACCTGAGTCTGCAGGACACACAAACGTCCGTAGAACTCTTCACAACCGAACAGATCGACGAGATGGTGCTCTTCAGCCTGGACGACATTCTGCTGCGGACCGCCAATGTGTCCATGCAGAACGTGCAGACAGGCTTTTCGATCCGTGGCATCAGCATTGGAGGGACAGGGGGAGCCGGGAGCGGCCGAACGGCTAACGTATATGTAGACGGAGCGCCGCTATCGCCAAACGCGCAGCAGGGTGTGCAGACCCTCTGGGACATCGAACAGGTAGAAATTCTTCTCGGCCCCCAGTCCACGGTACAGGGTCGCAACGCGCTTGCCGGTGCGATCGTCATGCGCTCCCTCGATCCTACCTATGAGTGGACCTTCCGCGGCCGAGCACAGGCCGCGAGTCAGGAAACCGGCAAAGGCTCCTTCGCTCTCTCCGGTCCGCTCATCGAGGACCAGCTCGCCTTCCGCCTTGCCTACGACTATCAGACCTACGATGCGGGGGTGACCGAAGTTGAGACGGGAATCGCCCAGGAGTTTCAGGACTCGCATATGCTGCGAGGTAAGCTGCTCATTGAGCCGAAGGCTCTGGAGAAGCTCCGCGTGGAGCTG
>JBCDDI010000113.1:0-8708 GCA_039180365.1 Pseudomonadota bacterium | reverse complement strand
GACTGCGGCGCCTGTTTGAAACTGAGCCGGACTTATAAAGCCAGCGTTGCCCACCTGCTCTGAATCTCCCCAACCTGGGCTGCCATTCTTCGTCTCATCGCACTCAGGCATCGCCTCGCCGAATACGCCTTAAAGTTCCTCGATGCCGACTCTATTCTGACTGTGGCTTCACGTTGAACTGAATCTCAAGCGGAACGGAGTACGAATACGATGACCATCAACAAGCACATCAGCTTCAGCATCGCACTTCTGTGCGGAGTGCTTAGCCTGCCTGCAGTTGCTACAACGGGAATACTGTCCGACAACTCCAGAGAGATCGCGGTAACGGTCCCTGCTGCGGATCTGAACCTCTCCGAACAGAAGGGCGTGGAGAAGCTGTACCAGCGGCTGAAATCGGCAGCCCGGCAGATCTGCGGCTCCCAAAGCATTCGCGGCGCCGGATCCCTGGAACTCTCAAGAATGAATAAACAGTGTTATCTCGAGGCACTCGACAGTGCGGTGCACAAGGTCGACAACGACAAGCTCACACTACTCCATACGAGCTGACCTTAGCCTGCACCCTTTGACCCGGGAGGAAGCCGATCTTCTCCCGGGTTCTTTTTTTTCTCCCCTTCAGTTACAGCTCCTCGTCGTAGAACTGCATGGCGAGCGTTTGCTGATTGCGTTCGATGATCTCGTCTGCATGTTCGATCAGCTCATCCAGATCGTCGAGGGCATGGATGAACCGACCGCTCAGCTTGTCGCCGCGCCCGGACGCCAGCGCCACCGCAAGGGCGCCACTTTTCTCGATGGGCACCCACTGATCTGCCGGAATGTCTTTAAACCGGTCGATGGCCGTCATATCCGTCGCTACTAGGCCTGGGCTGATAACAAATACAGATACGCCAACCTCCGCCGCTGCCGGGGCGAGACTTGAATTCCAGCGCTGCAACGCCGCTTTGCTCGCGGCGTAGGGGGCGGCGGCAGGATTGGGATTGGCGCTGACCAGACTGCCCACATCGATAATGCGCCCGGACCGCTGCCGCGCCATGTGTCGCATGACTCCCTGCGTGCAGACAAAGACACCGCGCACGTTCACCTCGAACACTTCCCACCAACTGTCGATGGGTGTTTCCCAAGGCGGCAGATCACCGGCACCAATGCCGGCATTATTTACCAGCAGGTCGATTCGACCGTGTCTCGCAACAATGCCGTCGACGACGGTCGCCACCATGGCAGCGTCGGTGACATCGAGCTGCACGCGATCGCAGGCCCCGCCAGCGGCTTCGATGGCGGCGGCCGTAGCCGCGAGACTTTCTGCCCGCCGTGCTGAAAGCACAACTGTAGCCCCGGCCTTCGCGAGATCGATGGCTATCTGCTGGCCGATGCCGCGGTTGCTGCCGGTAACCAGAGCAACCTGGCCAGCAAGGCGGTCGGCCATCAGCGGCCTGTAAACTCTGGTTTCCGCTTTTCGAGGAAGGCGCGCACACCCTCTTCGAAGTCCTCGGACTGGAACATGCCTGCCAGATGCACCATCAGATGGTCGACGGCGGTGTCATAGGATTCCTCAAGTCCCATACGCATCATGCGCTTGGTGGTCTGCACAGCCATGGGCGCGTTTTCCGCCACTTCTTGAGCCCACTGCATGGCGGTGTCCATAAGTTCATCCGCCGGAACCACGGCATTCACCAGACCAAGTTCCAGGCTCTCCTGAGCGTCCAGCGTACGTGCCCGGTAGTAGAGTTCCGCGGCCTTAGCCCAGCCGATCAGTCTCGGCAGGAGCCAGGTACCGCCGGATTCCGGCACAACGTTCCGCTTCGCCGTCACCGCCGCCATCTTGGCGTTCTCGGAAGCAATGCGCATGTCGCAGAGCAGCGTCATGTCCATGCCGTAACCGGCCGCCGCCCCGTTGACCGCACAGATGATGGGCGTGTCTATGCTCCACATGACGTTGATGGGTGCATCGCGCAGATCGAAGAGCTGTCGGGGTCGATTGTTCCCCTTCCGCTCCTCCATGTTGTCACCTGTGTTGATCAGGTCCAGGCCCGAGCAGAAACCTCGGCCGGCCCCCGTGAGAACGATGCAGCGGGTATCTGGATCTTTGTTCGCCTCAACCATCTTTGCGGACAGCTCATCGAGCATGTCGCGACTGATCGCGTTAAGACGCTCCGGGCGATTCAGAGTAATGACCGCAACGCGGCCGTGCTGCTCCACCAGGAGCTCGTCGGTTTTCGAAGGAGAAACGGCCATGGGGCACCTCGATGGTCAGAGTGAGCATCAAAGGGTACACCAGGGCGGGCGGTCTGTGCCGCTGCGCCGCTCTCCGTTAGTTTCCTGCCATACGGGCTCGAATGCGCTCTCGAATCTCGGCGCGCTGTGCTTCCTGCATCTGCTTGAATTCGTCGAGCTGCGATGGAGTGAGAATGTCCTCAAGCTTCGTCAGCATGTCGGCACGAACGTCCTCCAACTCGCCTCGCATGGCACGCGCCTGGCGAAAGCCTGGCCGTTCCGAGGGGGCGTCCGGGTTGTCGAGATCGAGCCCGTAACTCGCGAGGATGCTCCGTTGCCTGGCGAGACTCTCCTGCATCACGGGTTGCATCTGTTCGGCCTGCCTGTCGGTTAACTCCAGACGGGCTCGCGCCTGGGCCAGACGTTCCTCCAGCTGAGCGGCGCTGGTTTCCGTCTCGGCTTGGATAGTCGGGCTTGTCAGTGTCAGCAGCAGGGGGATAAAGGTCATCAGGATCGCTTTCATCGGGGACTCCGTGTCGGTAGATGGATTGCGAAGATTCAGCTTAAGCATCACGGCCGTTTAATGAAAAGCATTATTTTCTGTTAGCTGCGCCGCTGCTCTTTACCTCAGCCGTAAAGCGGTGTCGGTCAGTTTTCGCTGGCGTCTGAGGGCGACTCCGGACGCTGTATCCCGAACTCTCTAAACACTTCCTCGGCATGCTGACCGTGCGTCGGTGCTGCGCGGGCCGATCCCTGTCCCGCCTTGAGGAATTTAATCGGGCTTGCCGTTAACACGGTATCGGGATTTTCTCCCGGCGGAGGGACGCTTTCGAGCATGCCGCGGGCTTCCACATGCGGGTCTGCGAAAATCTCTGTCAAGGTGTTCGCAGGCCCGCAGGGGACTTTGCCGCCAAGCAGATCCACGATGGCCGCTTTGCTCCGGGTCTGCGTCCAGGCGCTGATGGTCTCTTCCGTGAAGTTCCGGTTCTTGACCCGCCGCGGGTTCGAGCGGGTCCGCTCATCGCTGATCAGGTCTGGGCGTTCCATGGCTTCGCAGAGGCTGGCCCAGTGCCGCTCGACGGGCGCGGCGATGGCGATGCGCCCATCCTTCGCCGGGAACAGGCCGAAGGGTACAAGGGCGCGGTTACCGGGTTTCCGTTCCACGCCTGTGAGCCCGAAGGCGGTGACGTTGGTCCGGATCAGCGTCAGCATGCTGTCGTACATGGCAACGTCGAAGAAGTCGCCTCTGCCGGTCTCCCGGGCACGATGCACGGCGGCGAGGAGGCCGAGGGCCATGAGCGTGCCCGGGTAGATGTCGGCGATCGCAATTTCAAAGAGATCGCCGCTCGCTTCCACGAGCCCGCCGGCGCTCTGGCCAGCGACATCCAGACAGGGCCAGTCGCTATAGGGACTCTCCCCGGTGCGGCGGTCACCGTAACCGCGAACGGCACCATAGACGATGCGCGGATTGCGTTCAGCGATGACCTCATAGCCGACGCCAAGCTCGTCCATGACCCCGGCGCGCATGTTTTCGACGATAGCGTCGGCCTGTCCACAGAGCTTCAGGAGGACTTCCCGGTCGGCCGCCTCTTTCAGATCGAGGCAGATGCCACGCTTGTTGCCATTCACACTGGCGAAGCTCATGCCGTAATCCGCACCGCCCGTGTGCTCCTCTCCTAAACGGGCGTGATCGGGCGGGAAGGGCGGCAGATGCCGGAAGGTATCGCCGCCTGGCGGCTCCACTTTGATTACGTTTGCGCCCATGTCTGCCAGCAGGGCAGTCCCGAAAGGTCCGGCATAGGCCATGGTGCAGTCTATGACGGTCAGGTCAGCGAGCGGGCCCGTTCGTTCCATGGTTGAATCTCCCGTTTTCAGTCATCAGGAAAGCTCCGGCGCCAGCTTTTCGAAGAGTTCAGCCAGGTAGTCCAGCATCGCCGGCACGCTTCGGTAGCCTTGCTGAAAGAGGGGCACGCAATCCATGGCTGTGTGATTGAAGCCAAGTGCCTTTAACTCGCGAATGCGCTCAAGGACGAGATCCGGGTCGGCGTAGAAGCGCTTCCTTTTCTCCTTGTCCAAGGCGCCGGGAGAAAGCGACATCTGCATACCGAGTTCTGCGGGATCACGGCCGATCTCCGCGAGCATGTCCTGAAGTCGGGCAACGTTGTCTTCGATGGGTGGATCGCCGGGCGCGGTCATAGCCATCCAGCCATCGGCAATGGCAGCAACGCGCTGCAGCATGGGCGCCTTGGTCCCACCCAGCCAGATCGGCAGGGCGCCGCCCTGGGGTGGTTTGGGTTCCATGGCCATCTCGTCAATCTGGTAATGCTCGCCGGAGAAGCTCACGTGTTGTTCCGACCAGTAGGCGCGCAGGAGCTGCACGGCTTCCGTCATGCGTCGACCACGGGTACTGAAGTCCTCGTTCAGCGCTTCATACTCGGAGCGCTGCCAGCCGATGCCGACGCCGAGGCGGACGCGACCCGCAGACAGCGTATCGAGAGACGCTACCTGCTTTGCCACAAGCGTGATCTGCCGCTGCGGGAGTACGAGAACGCCGGTGCCAAGGCGGATGCGCTCGGTGATGGCGGCGGCGAAGGAAAGCAGCGTGATCGCTTCCATGATCGGCATGGTTGGCGGGTAGAAGGGGGCTCGGCGCGTCTCTGTGGGAAAGCCCATGACCACATGATCGAACATATCGAGCTCGTGAAAGCCGATGGCTTCCACACCTTCGATGAACCGCCGGACACCCGCCGGGCCCTCCCGATAAAAGACGCTCGGAAACACGACGGCGAGCTTCATGGTCGCTGATTCCCCTCTCCCTATGCCGAAGCACCGTACAGTGTTGCCCGTTTTCCGGTCAATTCACTAGGATGGTGTGCGGGCAAAGGACAAGGGGCAAAGCTTGGGTGCTGAAATGAACAAAGCGACGGTCAATGTGAGAAATGCGGGGGCCGTGCGGATTATCGAGATGGACCGTCCCGAGGCCCTCAACGCCTTCAGCAGCCAGCTCATGGACGATCTCGCCGATGCGTTCCTCGAAGCAACTAGCGATGCCGTGGTGAAAGTTGTGGTGCTTACCGGCGCTGGACGCGCGTTCTCGGCGGGTGCTGATCTCAAAGAGATGGGCCAGGTGCCAAAGAACCCGAAGCATGGGTTTGCCGGGCTGCTCGATGCCATCGTCGATTTCCCGAAGCCGTTCTTTGTCGCCGTGAACGGCATTGGCGCCGGTATTGGTGCCACGATCTGCGGCCTCGCCGATTTCACCTTTATCGCCAGAGAGGCACGGCTTCGGTGCCCTTTTTCAACCCTCGGGCTCACGGCGGAGGCAGGGAGCACCTACCTTTTCCCGCGGCTCATGGGCCGGCAGCGCGCCAGCTGGTTTCTTCTCTCGGCAGAGTGGATGACTGGAGATGAATGTGTGGAGGCTGGCCTCGCGATGCAGGCCCTGCCTTTAGATGCGCTCATGGATCACGTGATGGGTGAGGCACAGAAGCTCGCCGCGCTGCCGCTGGCTTCCATGATGAAGACGAAAGCCCTCATCATGGAGCCGCTCCGGGCGCAGCTAAGGGCCAGTATTGCCACTGAGAATCAGGGCCTTGCGGAGCTTGCCGGTGGGCCAGCGAACCGCGAAGCGCTGGCTGCTTTTCGGGAAAAGCGTGATGCGGATTTTTCGAATCACTGACGCCGGCGTAAGCTCGGGGAAGGCGATACAGGAGGTAAGAATGCTCTCGATTCCTATGCCGTTGCGCAGAGGCCTGTTGCTGGCGGTTGCCATGCTTGCGGCCGGCTGCTCCGCGGACATGATTCCCTTTTCCAGCGGCGCCATTGAGCGGCCTTCAGCGGAGCTGCCTGCAAGCTGGGCAGCAGTGGCCGGGGAGGAAGTCATCGAGTTGGAAACGCAGCCGGAGGAGCCTTATTCGGTCAAGCTCTGGGTTGTCGTCCTGGATGACGTGCCCTATGTCCACGCCGGGGCGAATCGGGCGACCTGGGTCGGGCACATCGAGAGTGACCCGCGAGTCCGCCTTGGTGCCGATGCGGCGGTGTACGATCTTCAAGCCGAGCGGGTTCCCGACCAGGAAGAGTTCGATCGCTTCAGCGATAGCTACGAAGAAAAGTACGGCAGGCGACCGCGAAACGAAAACGTCAGCGAAGCCTATCTTTATCGACTTGTACCGCGAGACGCCGGCTAGGGTTCGCGCCCAGGTCCGTCGCCGGGCGTGTCGAACTCGTTCATGCCCTCAAAGCTTGAGAGCTTGCGCGGCTTCCGTCCGAGGACAAACTCCGGTGGGATCACGTCACGGATCGCGTTGTCCTCAAAGGAGGGCTTTGAGTAGTAGCCGAGCGCGTAGTTGCCCATGGTGTAGCCGAGCAACTCCTGCAGTTCCGGATCTAGATCCCGGGCAATTTCCGGCGGGCAGGAGAGATACTGATTCTCCTCCTGTCTGAGCCAGCCGAGGCAGTAGGTAATATTCATACCGATGCGTTCGTTGCTGCTCTCGTTCTTACCACCGCTGTGCAGTACCGAGCCGCTATAGAGCAGCACGGATCCTTTCTTCATCTCCGCATACGCGAAGTCATCCGGCTCTGCCCGTTGCTCCCAGGGCCAGTCAACGCTGCCGGGTACAACGCGAGTCGCGCCGTTCTCCTTCGTAAAGTCCGTCATGGCCCAGATCGTGTTGAACTGGGGCTCCACGGACCTCGGCAGGTATCGGCCCCAGGCTTCCCGGTCCCGGTGTAAGGTCTGATAACCCTGCTCCGGCAGGATGCGAATTGTCTGGGTGAGGTGCAGCTGCACGCGATCGCAGTAGTCGCCGAGAAAGCGCCGGGCACCGGCAACCACCACGGGATTGGTCACGAAGGGGCGCGCAGCTTCCGATCGGGCAATAAGTGCGCCGGTTCGCTCCGTGCGCCGACCGGTGAAATCGTCGCGGCCAAGGGCGCTCAAGTCCATGTAGGGCGCCAGCTCCTTAAGCACCTGATCCACCTCAGTGCCAGGCACGAGTTCGTCGATGACGCAGGCACCGTCGCGGACCATGACGGCCTGCAGTTCCTCGCGATTGCAATCCGCAGAAAAATGGACGAGTTCAGCCATGATTTCTCTCCTGTCCGTCCAGTCAGCGACATTCTGGTCTAGCTGCAGGCAAAGTCCTCTGCGCCGATTGGATAACAGTGGTCTGGCCATCCGTGCGCGCGCCAGTAGCCCGTAAGATTAATATCTGTGAGCAGCGCCTTGAAGTCCTCCAGCTGGCGGACCTCCCGGAATACCGGATACCACAGTGTATACAGCCTCAGGGTAGTGAGCCGCGATTCCCGGCCGAGTGCATCCATTGCGAGCTGCGGATGATTGAAAAACGCAGCAAGGAGCGCGAGATCATTGTATTTTTCCGGCCAGCGGAGTTGAGTGTTATTCAGGGTGCTTCGAAGTGCCAAGCCGATCGCTGCCGTGTCTGTGGGGTCCCTCAAGATTGGCTCAATCATGTTCTCCCAGCTAGGCCCCTGTTGTGGAAGCTGGCTCAGTGCGAGTGCAACGGTTTCGAGGTCACCCTCATTCAGAGCGACGAGATAATCGATGCGAGCACGCGATGGGCCGATGAAGGCTGCTGAAGGCGCGCGGACTGTGTCGTAGTCTTCGATCGCGATATGTGCGCTTGCAGAAATCCTGTTCACAGGCAGGTTGAGTGATTCGAGGGTCGCGATTGCCGCCCGAGACCGACCGGAGCGCATCAGCATGTTGCTGTAGTGCCCGCGAGCTTCCGGGTCAGAGCTAGCTGCCAGAGATTTCTGGAAGTAGGCCTCACTTTGAATCCAGTCCATGCGCGCGTAGTTCACGGTACCCAGCAGCGCGTAGGCGTAAGCAGAGTCAGGCTCGAGTTCCACAGCCTGGAGCAGATAGCCAACGGCCTCATCGATAATGCCTGGGGCCTCTTCAGGCATGTTCTGCCACATCGTGGACGCGATAGTCAGGCCCAGCAAAGCGAAGGCTGCGGCATAGTCGGGATCCAGAGCTACGGCTCGTTTGAGAAGGCTAATGGCCTCTTCGGCGTTTCCCCGCATCATCGGGTTTGCGGCAGCTCCTCTTGCCCGCAAGAAGGCCTCGTAGGCTTCTATGCTCGTCGTACCGGCACCGCGATAGGCGTTGATATCACCAACTCCCAGGGTGACGCCCAGCGCCCCGGCAACAGCAGATGCGATGTCGTCCTGAATCTCGAAGAGGTCGGTCAGCTCTCTCTCATAGGTTTCAGACCAGAGCTGGTAACCATTGCTGGCGTTCACCAGCTGTGACGCGATGCGCACGCGATCACCGCTCCGGCGGATGCTGCCGTCAAGAATCGCAGTCACATTGAGGGCCTCGGCGATCTCCCGAAGGTCGGCTGCCTTTTCCCGATATGCGAAAGAAGAGGCGCGCGCCGCGACGCGAAGGCCGTCCAGCCCCGTCAACTCATCGAGTATCTCTTCGGCGATACCGTCACCGAAGTGTTGCTGATCCCCGCTGGCGCTCAGAT
>JBCDDI010000112.1:0-8744 GCA_039180365.1 Pseudomonadota bacterium | reverse complement strand
GCAATAGCTCGCTCTGTTTCCCGGGCAAGCATCCACAATTCGCCGAGCAGCATGAGCTCCTCAAAGTCCGGTGCCGCGCTTCGCTCCGTATAGGCCAGGTTTAGGAGCTCCGCCCCATCGGCCGGCATGCCCAGATGGGCGAAAAGCCGTGCCAGCCGTTTTCGGTCTCGCGTTGTCAGGGGCTCTATCTGCTCGGTGATCGCCAGCGCCGCGGTACCTTCCGGCAAACGTTCGAGGAGCATCAGGATGCCGGCCAACTGCTTCCACCAACGGGCCCGCTCCGGGTGTTCGGCGATCAGTCTTTCGATCAGAGTCAGGGCGTCTTCAGGCCGGCCCGACTTTGTATAGGCATAGGCGAGGAGCTCGAGCCAGGGATCCCGGGGCCCGTCCTCGGAGTGAATGGCTTGCTCCAGCGGCGGGACTGCCGCGTCGAAGCGCTCGAGGCGGACGTAGCTGTAGCCGATGAGGAAGTATCCCTGCGGATGCGGTGCCTCCGCGTAAGTTTCCCAGTGGTCGAGCTGAACCAGGGCGGCGCTGTAATTCTCTTCAGTCAACAGCAAGGTGGCATAGAGCAGTCTTAGAGGCGGTGAGAAATCCGGGGCTTCGTCGCGGAGGAGATCTTCCAGCTCCGCTCTGGCGGTGGCCATCTGATCTTCTGCGAGCAGCAGGCCAATGCGCTCGCCCACCACATGAGTCAGCTCCTCGTCCGAACGGGTCGCCCGTACGAGGTTTTCGAGCTGCTTGAGAGCAGCTTCCGGATCGGTTTCGGCTTTACCCAGCGCATCAAGTACTCGCGCCGCAAGCTCTGGCCGCATGGCCTGCGCCGCCCACGTCGGCGCCGGGCAAAGGAGCGCGAGCAACAACAGTGCTCTGGCCGGGCATCGTAGTACGGATCTCATTCAGGGATCTCGAAGTCGATGTCGACGAGGGCTCGCACAGATCGTGGTTGGCCATCTTCCATCACGGGGCGGAAGCGCCAGCGACTGACGGCTTCGATGGCGGCCTTCTCGAAGGCGCCTTTCGGATCCGCATCCAGAACTTCCGGGTCTCTCACCGTGCCCTGCTCGGTGACAATGAAGGTCAACTTCACCCAGCCTTCCTGGCTGCGTTGCAGCGCGTTGAAGGGATAGCGCGGCGGAATCCTCGATACCGTGGTCAGGTCGCTGGCCATGACCGTCTTCATGGCCTCGCCAGTCCCTGCGACGATGCGCTGACCGAGTCCGATGCCACCGCCTTCTCCAAGCAGGCTCGCCACGTTGAAGGCCTGGAAGTCTGCAGGCAGCTCAGAGCGACTGGCGATGTTGTCGACCTGCGCTTTCGGTTTCTTGATCTCGCGCGGTTTCGGCGGTGGTTTCCGGCGCCGGTCTTTCGTGCGGGTTTCGTCTTCCATGGGCGAGCGTACGAACTCGATGGTCTGAGCGTCGAAGAGATCGAGCACGCGGACCCGATCTCGGGAAATCATGCCTTCCATGAGCAGGTACAGGCCGAGATTGATCGCGATTGCGGCAAAGACGATGGCCGCCGCTCTCATGGCGATTGCTGCTCCGGTTCTGCTGCGGCGAGGGCAACTTTCGCAGCACCGGCAAGCCGCGCCTGATCGATGACTTCAACCACCACGCCGGTTCTCGAGTTTTCGTCGGATAACACCACCACAGAAGCATCAGGCGCTTCCACGAGCATCTGCTCAACCACGCCGCGCAGGCGACGCACGTCGACTTTCTTTTTGTCGATCCACACCTCGCCGCTGGCTGTAACCGCGATGAGGATATTGCTGGCCTGCTGCACCGTTGTGGACTTTGCAACAGGTTGCTCCACGTCCACACCCGGGAATTTCACGAAGGTGGAATTCACGGCGAAAAAGATCAGCAGGATGAACACCATGTCGATGAGCGGCGTGAGGTTGATGGCGGCCGCACCGCCTTCTTCCCTGGTGTGTAGACGCATCATGAGCCTGATCCGGCCAGGCCGGGCGTACGGTTAACCAGATGTTCCCGGAGCCGGTCTGTTTCCCGCTCAATTCGGTTCGTCAGGTCCCCGGCGAAGTACATGCCAGCCAGTGCCGTCATCAGTCCGGCCATGGTGGTGATGAGGGCCTGCGAGATACCGTCGGCCATACCGCGGACGTTGCCGGTGCCGAACACGGTCATGACTTCGAAGGTCTGGATCATGCCGCCGACGGTACCGAGCAGGCCGAGCAGTGGAAGCACGGCGGTGATCACGTGAATGGTGACCATCCAGCTGCCGAGGCGACCGCGGAAACTGGCGGTGAGCGCCTCCCGGAGCCGTCGGTTGAGGAGTGGAGAGGCCCCTTCGGCTGAGGTCCAGGCGGCTACCGCCTCGCGGACGAGCTCACCTCGACGCCGGAAGTAAAAGAGATAGCGATCGAGGATCAGGATCCACATGAGCACTGAGAGAGCGAGGATCGCGACCATCACCCAGCCCCCGGCCAGGAACAGGCTGCTCGATTGCGTCAGATCGGTAAATAGATCGGAGGACACTTCAGTTTGCGCCTGTGCCAGGATGGTTGCGGCCAGCTCGACTTTGCGCGAACACGTCGGCCGCCATTTCGTCGAGCTCTGTGATCAGCGTGTTGGACCGGCTTTGCGCAAAGCTGTGAATCAGCAGCAGTGGGATGGCGACTGCGAGCCCCAGCTGAGTGGTGATCAGCGCCTGAGAGATGCCGCCAGACATGAGTCGCGGGTCGCCAGCGCCGAAGAGCGTTATCACCTGAAAGGTCTCGATCATGCCGGTGACCGTGCCGAGCAGACCAAGCAGCGGACTGACGGCCGCAAAGATCGCAAGGGCGGGTAAACCCCGATTCAAGCGCTGCGACGCGACGGTGACAATTTCGTCCATCTTGGCCGAGAGAGCGTCCGCGTCGGTCAGATAGTCAGGGTCCTGAGCCACAGCCCGCAGCTGACCAATCGGGTGATCCACGTCGTTGTGCGTTAAGGCCTTCCGATTTCGCCTGCTGGCGATGGCGACATGCAGCAACCTTTCCAGACCGAGGGTGAAGCCAACAAGGCCGAGCACGAGAATCAGGTAGCCGATCACGCCACCCTGAGCAATGCGTTCTTCGAGTGCCGGTGTCTGCACCACCAGCGAGAGAATTGCACCCCGGGAGGGATCGAGCGCTACCGTGGCGAGCGGCGCTTCTGCTGCTTCGAAGGCGAGGGCATCGCTCCGACTGGTACCTGCCGGTTGGCGGGCGAGGGCGAGCAGGCGACCGCTGTCCGGCAGGTAACGCAGATACTCGCCGGAGGCCAGCGCTGTAAAGGTGCCGATACGCGTGACCTCGAGTACCTCCTCTTCGCCGCTGGCGATGATCACCGGCGCCTCGAAGCGGGCAACCCGACCGCTTTCATGCATTTCGTCGAGGAGCAGCAGCCAGAGTGCCCGAAGATCCGCAGCGCTGGGCAGCGTGTCAGCGCTGGCAAGACGTGAGAGCAGGTCGCTGCGATCGCCAAGCTCTGCGGCAACCATGGAGTTCTGTACGGAGGCTCGGGTATCTGCCGCTACCTGATTGACCGCGGTAAAGACGTCCTTGAGATCGCTTGAGCTCTCTTCAAGGAGCGTTTCAAGGTCGGACAGCTCGTCTTCACCCACTTCGAAGCGACGGCGTAATTGATCGGCGAGCGCTTCCTGTTCCTGACGGGCCCGGGTCATCTCTTCCAGCAGGGTGGCGCGCTCGTCGCGCGCTTCGATGAAGCGTTGCTCACGCTCGATGAGACTCCGGCGCCGAGCGCTGTTGCCTTCCCGCACGGAGCGGACCAGTTCTTCCAGAGTCAGCGGTTGCACCTCAGTGCCTGCGTCCGCGGCCGCCGCGTCGCTCAGATCTTCACTTTCCTCTGCGGCTTGCGCGGGATTCGCGGTAGTTGTTGTCAGCGCCAAGAGAAAAGCGAGATGAATGATTCCCATCCGGAGCGTTGCAGCTGTTGGAAAATCGGTCATCAGGGTGCGTCTCCGGTCCACATGGGCAGGGGCACCAGATTTGGCGGCGCCTGCTTGCGCGCGACACGTACTGCGAAGTCGAGCGCGTCGAGCTGACTTTCATCGAGGGATACCCAGGTGCTCTGCTCCGGGCTCCAGATGCCGCCGGACGCCCGATCGAGACTCAGGTAGTAGAGGCCGGCGCGCCCCACGCGGAGATAGTCTACGGTCAGATTCTGGCCGTTGATGCCGAGCGGCCCTTCGTAGGCCTCAATGGTTTGCCCGTATTCCGCTTCAATCTGATAGGCCTCGATCAGGCGTCGATAGCGTTCGGCGATCTCAACGTCTGAGCGGGTGAGATTTCGCTTCAGTTCCTCGAGTCGGGCGAGGCGCTCTTCCTTGAGCATGGGTTGATCGAGATCGATAAAGCGTTCCAGCACATCGATCATCTCCACCATGAGCGGCACGATGCTGCGGCGGATCACTTCGATCTCTGCGAGCTCGGCCTCCAGGCGGGCTCTTTCGCTCGCCTGACTGGCGAGCAGCTGACGCATGTTCTCGTTGTAGGTGACCAGGTCCTCGTAGCGAGCGAGCTCGGTGTTGTAGCTGGAAATCAGATCCAGAGTCTCGTCGTCCAGCGTCTCCACACGAGCCTGACTCGTGGCCGCCGTCTCCTGGTAGGCGCCCTGGGTGTTGATGACGTCATCGACGGTTGCTGGCTCTGCCGCCTGCGCGGGAGCAACCCAGAGGAGCAGTCCTGCTATCAGCACTGCAAGTGTGATCACTCCTGCCTCCTTGCTGATTGATCCCCTTAGAGGGTAGTCCAGCGTAGAAGAAACACACACTAGTAGAACTACGTGTGCGGACGGGTATGGGCCAGAGTCCCGAGCTGGAGTTGTGCGGTTCAGCAAAGCTTCTACTGACGCGCCGCGTTATCCAAAGGCTACCCGCTCGGCGCCGGCGGCAGCGGTTGTAATTGAGAATCGTTCCTATTAGGCTCTCGAGGCTCCAAGCAACCTGAGGCGAGCGTGCAGTCTGCCGACCGTCATACCGATCTACTCCTAAACGACCGCGCTTTGCGCAGCTACGTCGAGTCGATCGTTGGCGTCAAAGATCGGGCAGACGACGTTCTGCAAGCAGTTGCCGAACGGTTGTTGAAAGGGAGTCCTCCCGTGCAGGAGCCGAGACGATTCCTGTACACGGCGCTCCGGCACGCGGCCATCGACGAGCTCCGTGCCAGCGAGCGGCGCCAGAGACGCGAGGCCGACTACGGTCTCATGCGCTCAGACGCAGCAGCTTCCCTGGAGGATGAGATTGATCTGGCGCGGCGCCTGGAACGTTTACAGGACGTGCTCAGTGAGCTGCCGCTCTTGACGCAGGCGCTCTTCCGCGGGTTTTACCTGGAAGGGCACTCGCAGGCGGAGCTGGCGAAGCACCACGGTCTGCATCTTTCCACCGTCGAGAAACGCTTGGCGAAAGCGAGGCGGCATTGCCGCCGTCGTTTGCAGCTCTGAGCCCTATGCGCGTTCGCTTGAAGCTTGTGCGGAGCGCCCGTTGACATAGCCGTTTACGGGTTCCACCCTGCCGTACCGTCTATGATCTAGCCGCGAGCCGGGGGTGACGCGCTACGAGGGCGTGGTTGTGAATCCAGATCCCACAGATCATCTGAATGATGAGGCAATGCGCCTCGTGGAGAATGCCCGCTCGCTGCCGAATGCGGAAAACTGCGAGGCGTTGGACGCTTTTCGTACCCACTCTGCCGCGCATGCCGCAGCCGTCGACTGGGCCGAGGGTTACCTCGATCTGCTCTTGCGAATGGCACCGGCACCGTTCTCGCGGAGCGAGTACCGGCGCATTCGCTGGGAGGCGCGCTGGGCACGGCTCCGGGAACCCCCTCGAGCACACCGAGCTGCGGCGGTGCTGTTGTTGGTGACGGTAATGGCGGCTGTACTTTTTCAACCCAACGGTACCCGTGAGACCCCCACGCTCGCAGAAGTGGCCGCGGCCCCTGAGCCACTCGATTACAGCAGCGGCCGGAAACACCGCAAGATAGTCTTGGAGGATGGCTCCACGCTCTGGCTCGACTGGCATAGTCATGCGACCGTGTCCTATGAGCGGGATGAACGGCGGGTAGCGCTGCTGAAGGGCCGTGCCGCCTTTCTGGTCACCGCGGACGCAAACCGACCTTTCTTTGTCATCGCCGGAGCCCTCGAAACCCGGGTTACCGGCACTGAGTTCCTGGTCGACCGGCGCAGGCCGGATCGTGTTGAGGTTGCCGTTCTCGAGGGCTCCGTACGGGTCACCGCAGGCGCGGAGCAGCTTGAGCTTGGCGCGTCAGACCTGGCCCGGCTGAAAGTGTCACGCCTCAGTCTGGAATCCCTTGATGACGGGACGGGTACTGGTGCCTGGCGCGACGGCAAGCTTGTGCTTCGTGATGTAGCGCTGCTGGAAGCGCTGAGGACCCTGGAGCCCTACAGCGCCTTCAAAATTGACGGTAGCCGGCTGGGGGACATGCCGGCGCGCATCTCCGGCACCTATTTTGTGGATCGTGCCGACGATGCAATTCGGGGCCTGATTCAGACGCACCGACTGGAGGTTGAGCAGGAGGGCAGCGTCCTCCTGCTCCGGCCGGCCAGGCCCGCCCGCCCCAGCTTCCGCTGAAGGAATCTCTCTGGCAGATACGGTTTTATTTGGACGGTGCCGTCTATAGGCAGATGTCATACCGAATCGTTGCTGGAGGGGGAATGCCTAGAACCGTTTCACTGGGTGCTGGAGGCAAGCTTGTCGCTGTAATGCTTCTCGTGGCCTGCCTGTTTTCGCTTGAGGCGGCAGCCAGCGAGCCCGTGGATTTCGAAATCCCAGCGCAACCACTCGAGCAGGCGCTGGAGGCCTTTGCGGTACAGTCACAGCGGCAGGTAACGGTCGACGCCGATGCGGTGCGTGATCTTCAAGGTGCCGCCGTCTTTGGCCGTTTGACCCCCGAAAGCGCCTTGGCAGAGCTTACGGCAGGATCGGGTCTCCGGCTTGTGGCCTTGAACAACGCGGATTTCGCCTTGCAGGCTGCACCGGTAGCAGCTGCGCCTCCGCCCGTGGTCGACAGCGCCAGCTTTGTCGAGGAGATGGTCGTTTACGGGCAAAAAAGGGCCGAATCGTTGCAGGAGACAACAGCCAGCGTGCTCGTTTTCGGCGAAGCCATAACTCAGAATCTGACCTTTACTGAGATGACAGACCTCTATCGCTTCGCTCCCAACGTAAACGTTGATGACAGCGGCGAGGGAACGTTTCTGATCAGAGGAATCAGCTTCAGTGGCGTTGGCTTTGCTGGGGTTTCCAACACGGCCAGCCTTTATGTCGATGACATCTTCCAGTCGAACCTTGGCATCGAAGCTGGGCCACTTGCCACCTTCGATGTGGAACAGGTTGAGTTTTTCCGTGGACCGCAGTCGACGCTGCAGGGTCGTAATGCTCTGGCGGGGGCAATCTTCGTACGTACAGCCGACCCGACCTATGACTGGTCTGCCCGGGGTCGTATCGAGGCGGCTGAATACAACACTCAGCGCTACAGCTTTGCTTTCGGCGGCCCCATCGTCGATCAGCAGCTGGCCTTTCGCGCCTCCGTTGATTACCGAGAGACCGACGGCTTTATCACTAACACAACCCTCGACCGGGACGATGTGGACCGCGACGAGACCGTCAACGCCCGAGCCAAGCTGCTCTGGGAGCCCACAGAGCGCTTTGATGCGCGTCTGACCTATCTCTATACGGAGGGCTTTGCCGGGACAAGTTTCGGCACGGGTGGTGTCCAGGGACCGGATTTCTTCGAGCGTGAAGTTACTTACGACAACGTCACGCTCCTGGACATCAACACCAACAACTGGGCGCTGAACCTGGGCTATGACTTGAACGACAGCGTTCGCTTCGAACTCGTTACCACCTACACAGACGCCAAAGAGGATTCCGCACCACGCTTTCCTCAGGATCCGGACGATCCCAATCGGGACGTCGGCAGTGACCGGGAGCAGATTTTTACCGCCGACCTGCGTGCGCGCCTTGTCTCGAACCGCTGGGACGTTCTGATGGGACTCTACTATTTCGACAAAGAGCAGGCGCGGGATCGCGACCTGCAGGCGTTCCTGACCGCAGGCCCCTTTTCGACGAACTTCCGCTTCGTGGAGCTGAGTGCCCGCGACGTAGAAAACTATGCGGTCTATCTGGACGGCCAGTTCTCCATTGTGGAGCGTCTTTCGCTGCTCTTCGGGATCCGCTATGACAATGAGCGCTTCGAGATTGCCTCGCAGACGTCGACGTTTCTTGATCCGGAAATCCCACCCCTGGGACTTTTCAGCTCTGTCGGCGGTGAACTCGTTGCCAACACGACCTTTGACGCAATCCTGCCGAAGTTAGGGCTCCGTTGGGATTTCGCCGACAATCAGAATATCGGCTTCGTGGTTCAGCGCGGTTATCGGCCCGGTGGTGCGGGTACCAGTCTCTCGAACGATGAATTCACGTTCGGTCCGGAGTATGTCTGGAACTACGAGTTCTCCTACCGATCCTCGTGGCTGCGAGACCGACTGCAGCTGAATGCGAACCTGTTTTATACGGATTGGACAGATCAGCAGGCGCTTATAGGGGCTGATCTGGACGCCATCATCGTGAATGCCGGTGAATCCCGCCTTTACGGTTTCGAGGCTGAGCTGTTCTATCGGCCCATCGACAGTCTTACGCTCTTTGCCGCCGTTGGGACGAACGATACGGAGTTCACCGACTTTAACGACGTTGATCCGACGCTGACCGGTAACCGGTTTCCATCGGCG
>JBCDDI010000111.1:0-8753 GCA_039180365.1 Pseudomonadota bacterium | reverse complement strand
TCGCCGTTTAGTGTTCAGGGTAGCCCAGATGCTCCGCGAGAAGCTGCCATCTTCCATCCTCATGGGTCAAAACCGCCGTTCCCCTGCCGCCGCCCGAGGCTTCTTTTCCATCGATGACGCCACTCCAGGAGAAATCGAACATGTAGACAGCAGTTTCAGGCGAGTCCAGCAGCCAATGTAAGTTGGCAATCACGTAATGTTCATTCTTGATCGCGTCAAAATTCCGCTCATAGGCTTTGCGCACCGCCTCTTTTCCCCTGTGAACAGAACCGTTAGAAAAGACCACGCTTGCGCGTTCGTGAATCAGCGGGCTCACCGCTTCCCATTGTTGGGTTGCCAGCGCTGACTCATAGTGAGTAACAAACTCCAACGAAGTCATTGCCGTGTCCTCCTCCGCTTTTGCGGCGTTTGCTGTGATGACCACTAGTATCAGACACATCAATTGGCTGGTGCGCGCCCTCATACCATTCTCCAGAAGTAGATTTCACCGCCGGCGAATCGCGATAACCCGCGTCCCCAGCCATTCCGCCTGAGACTGCCTCCTGCATGCGCGGGGCGACGAATCGGTCGGTCAGTCCATAACACCGCTTTCGCCACTTCGGATTACATGGCGCGCCACAGGAAACGAAGCCCGAAGAACGCTGGAACGTAGCACACAAAAACGAAGATCAGAATGAGCCGCAGATTGCTCGCTGCCAGCTCGAAGGCGAGGAACACCGGCGGGTCGACGAGGTCCGTGAGCAGGCGCAGTCCACAGCAGACTCGACGGGCCTGGGTTCGCGCGATTGAAGCCCTTTGAGATTGAAGCTCAAAATCGGGTAATTGTTTTGTCGCTCGCGAGCTGAAGCGAGACCTCCGACACAACACTCGACCGCAGATGGCCTAAGGTTCTGATGCTTTGGCCATGTCACGTGGAACGGATGGTGTTGCTGACGGAGCCGGTTTCTTTTCGATCCCGACTGACTCGGGAAGACTGGGACGCCTATCTTGCGGCCTGCGTCGCCCGTGTCGGGAGCCAGTCGAAGGGGCGACGGGTCAACTGGACCGCGATCGTTCTTGGCCTGGCTCTGGCCGTGGCGGTGTTGAACGATTCTATACGCCCGCTGGCCCTCGCCTTCGTTGTCGGTCTCGGTGCCTGTGCAGCCTTCTTCTATCAGATGACCCGACGTCAGGCCGAAAAGCTTTCGCCCGCGGAGACCGGCGCGTTCTGTAGCGTCCGGGAGATCGAGGTGTCTGCGATGGGAATTCGCGTCGCCAGTGAGGGGATGAGCAACCGCTACGGCTGGTCTGCTTTCGAAGCGTTCACTCTGACCGAGACCCATCTCTTTCTCTGGCTCGACACTCAGATGGCGGAGGTGATCCCTGTCGCGCACCTGCCCGCGGCCCTGGAGCACCGCGATTTTTCGGCCTGGCTGAAGGAGCAGATCCCGAACCAGCCGCTGACGCCCGAATCCCTCCCTCACCTCGGATCGGAAGGCAGCCCAAGGGTCGGCGACGATGGCGTGCTTCGCAGCTGGCAACTCCTGGGCGCAGGAATGCTCTGCGCGCTCGCCTGGGTGCTCATCGACCGACTGGCACAAACAAGCCCAGCGACGCTTACGGCTTACGGTCTGCCAGGCATGGTCTGGTACGCCCTGCCAACGCTCCTGACGGCATGGATTCTTGCCGGCTTCCTCGGTGGTGGGATCGGTTTCCGGCGGGTAGCGACCTGGCTCCTGTGCCTCTATCCGCTCCTCCTCGCCGTAATGAGTCTGTCGGCGTTCTATCCGGAAGTAAGCTGGTTGCCCACGAGTCCAGACAGTCGCGTCTGGTGGCTTGTGCTTTTCGCGGGACTTGTGGTCCTTTCCTGGGCGCTGACCCGACGCTTGCAGCTGTTACCAGCGGTCGCGGCAGTCGCCTGCGTGGCGGGGTTTGTCTGGCTGGATCGATCGGTATACGTGATGGCTTCCGTCTGGTTCCCGGCGGAGTCCACGGAAGAAGCGGCGGCCTATGAGGACGAGTGGACGCAATCTGAGGCAGTCCTCTTCTGGCAGGCCAGTCGCATCGACGAGCAGCTGGCCACGCTCTCCTTCAACGACGTAGCACCCCGGGCCGTTTTTCTCGGCTTCGCCGGCTACGGCGAAGAGAAGGTGTTTGCTGAGGAGATCCGATTTGCCGCTGCGGCCTTCGAGGACCGCTTTCCCACACAGGGCAGAACCCTATTGCTCGTGAACGACCGGCGCTCTCAGGAGGCACCGATCGCCAGCGTCACCGGCCTCGAGTACAGCCTGCAGGCCCTCGCCGGCCGTATGGATCTGGAAGAGGATCTGCTGATTCTGGCGCTGTCTTCGCACGGTGCCAGCACGCCCGCGCTCTCGGTGAGCAATGGCATGTTGCCGCTTCAGGACCTCGACGGACGCACGCTCCGCACCGCGCTCGACGACGCCGGTATAAAGTGGCGACTGCTCGTGGTGTCCGCCTGTTATTCGGGTGCGTTCATTGACGAGCTGGCAGATCCCCGGACGGCAATCGTGACCGCTGCGGCACCGGACCGGACGTCTTTCGGCTGTTCGAACGATCGGGACCTCACCTATTTCGGTGAGGCTTTCTATCGCGATGCGCTGCCGGAGGCGGCAACGCTGCCTGCGGCTTTCGAAACCGCTCGGCAGCTGCTGCTGGAGCGGGAAACGGCCGCGGGCTACACCCATTCCGATCCACGTCTATTCATCGGCGAGGCGATCGCAGACCGCCTCGAAACGATGATGGCCCCGGCCGGCGCGACGTCCGCAGACTGAAGAGCCGGCGGCACTAAAGCGTTGCGCGTTCGCGCCCGTCAGCCCGCGAGAATGGCGTTCAGCGTCTCGCTGGGACGCATGGCTGCGTCCGCCTTCGCCACATCCGGGTGGTAATAGCCGCCGATATCAACGGGGCCGCCCTGGATGTCGACGAGTTCGCTGATGATCTGCTCTTCCTTCTCCGCAAGCGCCTTGGCAAGCGGCGCGAACTCGGCTTTGAGCTCCGGATCGTCATTCTGCTCGGCCAGGGCTTCCGCCCAGTACATACCCAGGTAGTAGTGGCTGGCACGGTTGTCCGGTTCACCGGTCCGCCGGGACGGCGACTTGTTGTTTTCCAGCAGCTTGCTCACGGCCGCGTCGAGGGCAGTGGCGAGTACCTGTGCCCGAGCATTCTCCGTTTTCACGGCAATGTCTTCGAGAGACACCGTCAACGCCAGAAACTCACCGAGCGAATCCCAGCGCAGATGGTTTTCCGCCTCGAACTGTTGCACGTGCTTCGGCGCCGAACCACCGGCACCGGTCTCATAAAGACCACCGCCAGCCATAAGCGGCACGATGGAATACATCTTGGCACTCGTGCCGAGCTCCATGATCGGGAACAGGTCCGTCAGGTAGTCCCGGAGCACGTTGCCAGTCGCCGCAATCGTGTCTTCGCCGTGGCGCGATCGCTCAAGGGTATGACGCATCGCCAGGGTGAGATTCATGATCTGAATGTCGAGACCGTCTGTATCGTGTTCCTTCAGATACTTCTTCACCTTGAGGATGAGCTGCGCATCATGGCCGCGCTGTTCAGCGTCGCCGCGCCATTTGTCGAGCCAGAAGACAACGGGGATACCTGAGGCACGGCTGCGGTTCACGGCGAGCTTCACCCAGTCGCGGATCGCCGCGTCCTTGGTCTGGCACATGCGCCAGATGTCGCCGGTTTCCAGCCCTTCGTGCTCGATGAGCACCGTGCCCGCCTCGTCCGTCACCCGCACGGTGCCACCGGCCGGCAGCTCAAAGGTCTTGTCGTGGGATCCGTACTCTTCGGCCTTCTGAGCCATGAGGCCAACGTTCTGCACCGTTCCCATGGTCGTCGGGTCAAAGGCGTCGTGGTGTTTACAGAAGTTGATCACTTCCAGGTAGATGGTGGCGTAACAGGAATCCGGGATAATCGCCTTGGTATCCCGCAGGTTGCCATCGGCGCTCCACATCTTGCCGCCGACCCGGATCATGGCCGGCATGGACGCATCAACAATGATGTCGCTCGGCACATGGAGGTTGGTAATCCCTCGATCCGAGTCGACCATGGCAAGACCCGGGCGCGACTCGTGGCACTTGCGCAGGTCCGCCTCGATCTCGTTTTTCAGAGAAAAACTCAGCGTACCGACCTTCTCAAGCACACTGCCGAGCCCGAGGTTCGGGTTCACACCCAGCTCCTCGAAGGTTGCGCGGTGTTTATCGAAGGCATCCTGGTAATACACCTCAACCGCATGGCCGAAGATGATCGGATCCGACACCTTCATCATGGTGGCTTTCATGTGCAGGGAAGCAAGCAGGTTGGCTCGGCGCGCCCCCTCGAACTCTTCGTCGAGGAAGGTACGCAGCGCCTTGACGCTCATGAACATGCCGTCCACCACCTCACCATCTTCCACGGGCACCGCGTCGCGGAGTACCGTCACGGTGCCGTCGTCCTGGATCAGCTCGATCTTCAAGGCGCCCGCTTTCTCGATCGTGACGGACTTCTCGCTGTGGTAGAAATCGCCAGAGCGCATGTGCGCCACGTGCGTGCTCGACGACTGGCTCCACTTGTCCATGGGGTGCGGGTGCTTGCGGGCAAAGGCTTTCACGGACTCCGGCGCCCGCCGATCGGAATTGCCTTCCCGGAGCACGGGGTTTACGGCGCTGCCAAGCACGGCCGCGTAGCGGTCCTGAATGGCCTGCTCCTCGTCGTTCGCGGGCTCTTCCGGGTAGTTCGGCAGGTCATAACCCTGCCCCTGGAGTTCGGCAATGGCCTCAATGAGCTGCGGCACGGAGGCGCTGATGTTCGGCAGCTTGATGATGTTGGCGCCCTCTTCCTTAGTCAGTTCGCCAAGCTCGGCCAAGGCGTCGGGGAGGCGCTGTTCTTCGGTGAGATTTTCCGGGAAGGCCGCGATGATACGGGCGGCAACGGAAATATCGCTCAGCTCCACCTCAACATCGGCGGCTTCCGTGTATTTTTTGATGAAGGGCAGCAGCGAATAGGTCGCAAGAGCGGGGGCTTCGTCGGTGAGGGTGTAGATAATCTTCAGCTTTCGACTGGTCATTTCTTTCCTGGCTAGCTCGTTCGGTTCTGGGGCCGCGCAAAAGACTGCGATAGCAAGTGTGCGCCATCGATCAGCGTAGGCCGTAAAGAGGGCCCGCATTATACGTATAAATCGATGAGTCTTGCAGGGTTACGAACGCGTCTTCAGGCTCCGAAGGTCACGGACCCTGTCACAAAAACGCAGCAATTCTCATCAGGACCATGCGCAGATACCCGCATGGCTCCCAACAGCCGAATAATCGCGCTGTGCGAAAAATTGCCAGGGACCTCAGCGACTGATGCAATGGGTGGACGGGGGCAGCAGCGGCAGGGCCATGAACGGCTTCACGGAAGACTTCAAGACAACACCATACTGGTGGGACGCAGCGCCGCGGCCCCCGGCGGAGGCGCCCACCCTCCCGGACTCAGCCGACGTACTCGTAGTTGGCTCCGGATACACCGGTCTGCACGTCGCCCTGCAGACCGCCAGAGCGGGCCTGGCTACGGTGGTGCTGGAAGCGGAAGCGCTCGGCGCCGGCTGCAGCAGCCGGAATGGCGGTCAGGTCTCACCGAGTGTGAAAGGCAGCTTTCCCGAACTCAGCCGCCGCTACGGTGAGGCGCAGGCCCTCGCACTCCTGAAAGACGGCATCGATGCCCTCAACTTTCTCGAAGACTTCATCCAGAACGAAGGCATCCACTGCCATTGGGAACGCTGCGGCCGCTTCTCCGGCGCGCACAATCCGGCTGCCCTGGAGAGCATGGTGCAAAGCCTCGAGAGCCTCCCGGACAGCGTGGCTCAGAACTGGGCGCCCATAGCCCGGGAGGCTCAGCGCGAGGAGATCGGGTCGGAGTACTACCACGGCGGCATCATCTATCCGGATCACGCGGCCCTGCATCCAGGTCGCTATCAGCTCGAGCTGCTGGATCGCGTGCAAGCCGCCGGAGCCCGGACCATTGGCCACTGCCCCGCCACCCGCATCGAGCGGCAGGCCAACGGCTTTCTGGTAGAAACACCTCGCGGCACCATCCGTGCCCGGGAAGTGGCTGTCGCAACCAACGGCTACACGGGCGGGCTGACACCGTGGCTGCGCCGCCGGGTCATTCCGATCGGCAGCTACATCATCGCCACGGAGCCCCTGAGCCGCGCGCTCGCGGATGAAATTTCACCGAACAATCGGGTCATGAGCGACTCGCGCAAGCTCGTTTTCTACTATCGGCTGTGTGAACGACGCGAACGCATGCTGTTCGGCGGTCGAGTGGCCCTGAGCGAGACAGATCCCAGAGTCAGCGCTCCGAGGCTGCATGAGGCCATGTGTAAGCTTTTCCCGCAGCTGATAGAAACCCGGATCAGCCACTCCTGGCTGGGCTTTGTGGCCTATACCTTCGACACGCTGCCGCACGTTGGCCGGCAGGATGGCATCCACTATGCGATGGGCTACTGCGGCTCCGGGGTTTCTCTCGCAAGCTACTGCGGCCATCTGCTCGGCCGGACGCTCGCGGGCGAACCTGAAGCGGTGACGGCCTTCGGGCAGCTCCGCTTTCCGACGCGACCACTGTACAGCGGCAACCCCTGGTTTCTGGAACCGGCCGTCTTCTACTACAAGCTCAGGGATCGGTTGAACCTGTGAAGACATGAGCCTCTTAAGACCTGAACCTTTGCAGCTAGTCTGCCCGACGCGCCTTGGCTTCTTTGATGAGCCGCCGGTGTTTACGCAGATAGCGGAGGAAGCCCAGGGGATGCTGACGGATCTTCCGGAGCAGCAGGCGGCGCAGATGCGGCGTGCCATCGTAGGCGCCCTCGCGTTGCCCGTGCCCGGTGTGCAGATCAATGTTCGGCACATCGATTGCTTCGAGAGGCAGCTCCAGACTTAAGGATTCGGTGCGCGGCAGCAGGCAGGTGTTGTCGTCACAGGCCTGAAAACGGGCCTGCACTTCAAGGATTACAGAATCCACGTCCAGCGGCCGCGTCTCGCTGGCAAGTTCTCCGACCGCATAAAAAGGCACCCGCACTTCGAAGGATCCGGACCAGACCTCGAGATCGATACCCATATCGGCGAGATGCAATGTCTCCGTGGGCGGCAGCTCCGCGGCCTCCGCCACAAGGCCTGGCGGCCCCTTCAGAGTCACCGCGAGCGGGATCATGCCTTCCGGGGCTGGGGGCCCATAGAGGTGCAGCCCATCCGCAAGATCGAAGCGGACGATGGCCTGGCGAACGATGCCCTGGCGCAGGCTGCCACTGCCCCCCTGCACAGCAACCGTCACCTGCACGTCCTCATCGCCATGGCTGACGGAGGGGGCTGCTTCATCGAGCACTACCCGGCCCAGGGCCGCATCGATGTAAAGCTCGGCGCTGTCGCGCTTCTTGTAGCTCTCATGAAAAAACTTCGCGACCACAACGCCTGCCTCATCGCAGACATAGGTGCCGGGATAGGGAATGCCGTAAAGCATGGCGTCGCCGGGCTCCACGGTGTCGTTCAGGATGCCGAAGGCTCTGATGACCTCAGAATCCACATCGGAGAGAAGCGGATAGGGAATCTTCTGTTTCTCCGAGAACTCGGCGAGCACTTCACCGTCATCGTAGGAAATCGCATAAAGGCGGATCCCCGCGGCGCGAAACTTCTCCCAGGCATCGCGCAGCTCACCGAGCTGCGTCCAGCAGGGCGGTCACCAGACCGCGGATCGATAGAAAACGACCACGGCTTTTGCCTCGCCGCGGTCTTCGTGAAAGCGGATCCTGCGACCGGTCTGGTCTGGCAGTTCAAAATCCGGCAGCCGCTCTCCGACTTCCGGCCCGGTGCCATGGCCTTGTGGGAGACCGGCGCGGCCTGGGTGGTTTAAGGGCGCCGGCGCATCAAAACCGAACTCGTCGCGCTCTACGATTGCCATGGGTTCTGCTCCGCTGAAAGGTCAGCTGTCATGGTTGTGCCGCTCCAGATGCTGACGCAGAAGATCAAAACCATAGTCATTTCCATTGGGCGTGCGTACCACCGTGTGCACATGATCGCGCGTCGGCGCGTCCGGGCCTTCCAGCGCCACCGGACTCTGGTGGTCGAATTCGATCATGAGCACGGGGCTCTGAATCCGATAGTAAAACACGGCGTCCTCATCAAAGGCCCCCACCCAGGCAAAATAGGTGTCATCCCAATGAGCGCGGATATCCTGCATCCACTGCTCCGCGTGACCGTCGCGCAGGCGCCCGACATAAACGCGCACAAGCTGCTCGGCGAGGGGACGCAGCATCGGCGGCAGCTCCCGAAAGGAAAGCCCCTGCCTCGGCACGATGGCGTTGTCCTGAAAGAGCTCTCCGTAGTTGTTATTGCCGGGCTTCGCCGCATCGATCTGCGCTCGGGCCTGCTGCTGGTCCGATAGGTTGCGCATCAGTGAGAGGCCAAGCTCTTCCTCAGCCTTAAAGACTCGAGTGCCCTGGTACTTGCCCGAAGCCGCGTAAACAGGTTCAGAACCCATGAAGGTGGGGGTCATTACCACCTGGTCGCCGAGCACAAAGAAGTTGATGATCAGGTGGTGCCCCTCGAACTGCCAGCCCCAGGGCTCCGTAGCGGAAGGGTCTCCCATAACGGTGATCCAGTACCGGTGTTCACCGTATTGATAGAAGTCGTTCATGAGCTCTGCGAGGTGCTCCTCGAGGCGCACGACATCCCGGGCCTGGCCGTAGCCGCTCGCAGAAAGGCCTTCCGCCAGCACAGCCCAGAGGGCCG
>JBCDDI010000110.1:0-8851 GCA_039180365.1 Pseudomonadota bacterium | reverse complement strand
TAACGAAGAAAACATGACGCAATTCCATCCAGGCAGGATTGGTACAGACACATTCTCCCTTAACTTATGCGTCTTACCCCACTCTACCCTATTTTACGATCAATATATAATTTTTTCTGGATATTTTAAACACCATCGTAGTCGAGGAGGAGAATCAGCGGCGTCTCTTCGGTGCCAATGGGGTCCCCGAAGCGGATCGGCGCGAGCGGTTTCGGCGCGGGGAGTGAAAGTCCTTCGGGGGACGGGCTGAGCACATAGGCGAACAGAGTGCTGAGGTTTTCAGGGCCCCGAGCCTGCCAATAGGCGTTTGCACGCCCCCAGGCACTGGTCGAGGCATCCGCAACCGCCGCCTCGACGGCCTCCTGGGTTGCGCGCCAGCCGTCGTTGGTCTGCGACTTCAAGACCAGTTCCCGCGTTGAGCTGACGACGAAGACCGGTTTCTCAGCCGGCAGCCTGTCGAGCAGACGACCGAGACGCACTGCATCATCGCTGAACACGCCCGCGATAAGCACCGCCGTCGAGCTGTCCAGGTACCCGCTGATCGTTGCATCTGGGAGATCTGCAAGCTGCTGCGGCGTCCGCAATCGAATTTCTGCCTGCGGGTTCGCGGCCTTGAAAAGCCTGGCCGCCGCGGCCGCACTGGCCGAGTTTCGTTCGGAGATGACGCCGAACAGGCGCCGTTCAGCGGCCGCAACATCGCTGGCAGCCAGCAGCGCCAAACAGGTCTGGACCCAGCAACAGAACACAATCAACCCTGCCCGCATGACGCACGCTCCTGCCAGCACGCACCCGTGCTCGGGCGCGCGCAGTTTAATGAAGTGTCGCCATGACGGTGTTCCGATGTGCACAGGCTCGACCCGGCCGGGCACAAAGGCGACGCCGACGGCAGGTCTCCTGACTCGCGGGTCGTAGCTGTTGGCGCGCAGGGCCTTCCCGGGATCTTCACCCCAGTGACCGCTGCGCAAGCTCTCCGCTTACAGTTGCGGGGACAGTGCTGGATTTCCACCAGCTTCCCTTTTCAGCCTTCGGCAGGGGCGTTGTCCTGCCCTGCCTTCGGCACCGTCGTGGCCCAAACACTAGCATGAGCCAGGAAATAGTCACGCCATTCGTAGGCCGAGACCCATCGCTTTTCTCTTCAGATCGGAACCGGCCGGTTAGTGGCCCTCCGCTTTCACTACCTTCAGGCTGACGCCAGCGACAGAGCGCGCATCAGGCGCTGCTGCGCGTCAGCTGTGCCAGGCAGACCAATTCTCAAGTGACTGTTCGTCCAGGAGAATCGCCGTGTGTAGATCCCCTCTGCGCAGAGCTGATGCCACGTTGCATGAGCGTCAGGGAAGGTGAGAAGGCGAAAGAGGTCTGTACCCCCTGCAATTCGAACGCCCTGCGCCGTCAGCGCCTCGTCCAAGGTCGCGCGCGCGCTGGCCAGGCGCTCCCGCGTACGTTGCTGCCAGTCAAGATCGGCGTAGGCCCGCGCGCCAACGGCCAGCGCCGGACCGGAGATACGCCAGTCGCCCAGCAGCTCCTCGAGCGATCGCGTTAGCGCTGGTGGTCCAAGCACCGCGCCGAGTCGCAGTCCTGCCACTCCGAAGAACTTCCCGCTGGACCGCAGTATCACCAGTCCCGGCTTCCCGGCGTGGGCCGCCAGACTGAGCTCGGGTGACAAGTCTACAAACGCTTCATCAACAATCAGCCAGGCGCTCCGTTTCTCCAGGGCCTGCCAGGCATCAAGGAGCGCCTCAGAATCGAAGCTTCGGCCATCGGGATTGTTCGGGTTACAGAGCACAACGGCGTCAGCCGAGGTGCAGTGGGCGAGCGGATCTTCGCTTTCGACAACCTCCGCGCCCGCAGCGCGCCAACTGGCAGCGTGATCGCCATAGCCGGGTGCGACGACGGCAACGCGCCGGGCCCCGATGACCCTGGGCAGGAGTCGAATGGCGAGTTCAGTCCCTGGGACCAGCAGCAGAGAACCGGCCGGAGCCGACATGGACCCGCGCATCGCCTCGGCGCAACGGTCCAGCTCGCTGTGGCTGGGCAGCTGGTAAAACGCCGACGGCGACAACCCCTCAACCTGCCAGGGCCAGGGATTGATGCCAGTGGAGAGATCCACCCAGGGCCGAGGCGCGTCGGGAAACTGGATCGCTACGGCATCAAGGGCGCCTCCGTGCTGCAGATCGTCCCTCACCACGGCACCTGCGCGTCCAGCAGCCACGGCGCGATGGCTACTACGAGGAGGCCGAAAGCCAACAGGACCAGCGCGCGAAGGTAGAGGGCAAGTCCGAGTTCGAGGGAGTGCGGTCCGGGGTCCGGTGCGTCCGCGTTCAGCCAGGGCTCCTCCGTGGACCGATCTCCATAGCAGCGCGGACCGGAAAGGCGCACGTTAAGCGCGCCCGCCATCGCGGCCTCGGGCCAGCCGGCATTGGGAGATCGGTGCCGGCGTGCATCTCGGCGCAGCACCAGGAGCGTTCGCCCGCGAGGTGGACCAGCGAGCAGCAGCAGCGCGGCCGTGAGCCGGGCGGGAATCCAGTTCGCAACATCGTCCAGCCGCGCCGAAGCTTTGCCGAAATCCTCGAAACGAGAGTTCCGGTGGCCAATCATCGAGTCGAGGGTGTTCAGGGCTTTATAGGCAGCAAGGCCCGGCAGTCCGAGGAGCACGCCCCAGAAAAGCGGAGCGACAACGCCGTCGGAGGCATTTTCAGCAAGGCTCTCCAGAGCCGCTCGAGTGATTCCGGCTTCATCAAGCGACTGTGGATCGCGCCCGACAATGTGCGACACCGCCGTGCGGGCAGCGTCGATCGATTTGACGCTCAAGGCTTCTGCCACGGCCGCCACATGCGAATAAAGGCTCCGCGATGCGAGAAAACTGGAGGCAACGAGCGCCTGCAAAACAAAGCCCAAGCTCCCCTCCGGAAGCAGCGCGACCAGCGCTGCGGCGAGCGCCCAGGTCAGGAGGATCACAACAGCGGCGCTGATCGCCCCGGCGAGACGCCGCCAGACGTCACTCCGGCCTTCACCGTTGAGGACGCGCTCGAAGCCATTCACCAGCCAGCCAATCCAGACGACCGGATGACGCACCTTCCTGTACAACGCTTCCGGCCAACCAAAGGCGGCCTCAATCCCCCAGGCGAGAATCAGCACGGTGACCGTCACAGGGCACGGGCCGGCAGAACTGCCACCTTAAAACCGCATCCGCAGGCCGAGAGATCCAGATACCCCCGGCGTCCCATAACCGAGGATCTGTTGGTAGTCCTCGTCGAACAGATTTTCGATGCGGCCGTAGAGCTCAACGCGTTCGCTGAGCGCATAGCGTCCGGTCAGGTCCACCCGCCACCAGCGGTCGAGAACGGTGCCATCTGTGTTCTGTTCACTGCCGTTGTAGCGCAGGAGCAGCGCTGTTGAGAAGCGTCCGGGTGCATCGTAGCTGAGCGTCAAATCACCAGAGTGTTCCGGCAGACGTGTGAGGGGAGCGCCGTCCCCATCCTTGGCGTCGATGTAGGCATAGTCGACCGTCAAGCGCAGCGATGCCGGGAGCGAGAGTTCTCCGGCAAGCTCAAGGCCGCGGGATTCAACTTCCGCAACGTTGAAGTAGCCGCCCAGGGCAAAGTCGAAATCTATGAGGTTCTCTGTGTCCTGTCGGAACAGCGTGGCACTGAACTGCAGCCGGTCCTTCAGCAACCGCCAGTCAACGCCCAGGTCGAAGGCTTCGGAGGTTTCGGGCTCAAGGTCCGCGTTCGGTGCCTCCGCGCCACAGCAGAAAAAGGTGGTCTGAAAAATCGTCGGCGCCTTGAAGCCTTCCCCCCAACTCGCCCGCAGGGCCAGGGTGTCGCTCATTCGCCAGGACGTCGCAACGCGGCCTGTGGTGACTGCGTCATAGCGTTCGTGATCATCATTGCGTAGCCCTACTGTGATCGAGAGCTCGTTGCTTGGGGAGAGTTCATAGAGCGCAAAGAGTCCGTCGATGGAGGTGCCGTCCTCGTTGGCATTGGTTTCTTCCCGCTCGACGCCGAAGGCGACCCGGTGCCGTTCATTGGCCGTCAGGGTCCCCTGATAGCGCAGCAGCAGGCGATCGCCCGTTGCATCAAAGCTGGACAGCCCGTCGGTAAAGTTCTCCCGCTGGATGTCCGAATAACCGACGAGCAGCTGATTGTCGAGGCGTCCTCGCAGCAGCGGAAAGGTGAGGGACAGGTTGCTGGCAACTTCCTCTGTCTCGCTGACTTCGTCGCCATCTGAAACACGGCCAACGGCTGAAAACGTAAAGCTGTCAAACTCCGTTTCGGCGTCCGTCCACAGGAAGTCAGCCGTCAGTCTCGCGCCGCGAGGCAGGTTGAGGCCGCCGTTTGCCGCCAGGGTCAGTGATTCGAAGGCGTCCGTCTCAGAGTTACCTTCCGCCGCATCGGCCTTGGAAATCCCGTCACTGGTGGAACTGATTGCGGCCAGGCGGAAATCACCCGCATCACTGCGATTCGAGACGGAGCCCCCGGCACGAAGGGTGTCAAAGGATCCGTATTCAGCGAAGAGATCGCCGGCCAAACGATCGGCAGCTTTCTTCGTTGTGATCGCAACCACGCCGCCAATAGCGTCTGTACCCCACAGGGTAGACTGAGGTCCTTTCAGGACTTCGATACGTTCAACGGTGGCGCTGTCCATTCTCGCGAAGTTGAAGCCCCCGCCCGGCGAGCTTGGATCGTTGACCGGGATTCCATCGATGAGCACCAGGGTCTGCTCGCTGGCAGCGCCCCGAATACGAACGCCCGCGTTACCGCCGAAGGCACCATTCTGATTGATCGTGACGCCTGGCACCTGGGCGATGGCGTCCAGAACATAGACTTTACCGAGCATCTCCAAGTCCTCGGCGGTGAGGACGGAGATACTCGAACCGGCCTCCGCCTTACGCTGACCAAGACGGGTAGCTTCGACGACCATGGTCTCAATTAGGCCGAGGTCTGAGGATGGATCTGCTTGAGCCTCTTGCAATGCTTCCTGAGCGCCGACAAGGGGCGTCAGGCACAGCGTGGCAAAACCTGTGAGAGCAGCAAACGTGTTGCGCACTGGCTTTCTCCCCTGCGACCCATCCGCCCGTTGCGGGGACGCAGTGATAACGACATCAAAGACCGGCGCGATCGAGATCGCGAGGCGAACGGTCCCTCTGGACTGTCGTTTCTAGGCCAAGTGCTGCTTGAATAGGCTGAACTTCGCTGCCCGCAAAGACTATCCCGGTCTCCGGACGAACGACGCGATGGCAGGTCTCCTGGCTCGCCGATCATCGCGTTGGGTCGCCTTCCCAGAGCGTTGCTCCAGTGGCCAAAGACCCTTCGCTTCCTGGCATACAGTTGCGGGAACAGCCACGGTCTTTCACCGTGTTCCCTCTTAGCCGCAGCGCTGCGGCACCATCAGGGCCAAGGTTGGCGGGGGACCTGCAGGTTGTCAATCAGAGAGCCGCGCGCAACTCCTCAAGCTACCGCTGTAAGATGCTGCGTCGATCCGTGGCCGAGCCGCCATCCAAACCCGTCTAAGGGAACCACCTATGGACCTCTACCGCGCTCCTGACCCCAACCGATCTCAAACTCGCAGCACGGTGCGACAGTGTCGGTAACGTTCCTCCTGGGCGGCGCGCGATCGGGAAAAAGTGCGCGCGCGCTTGCCCTTGCCGAGTCAATGGCGCCAACGCGCACCTTCATCGCAACGGCTGAAGCCTTCGATGCTGAGATGACAACGAGGATTGCAAAGCACAAGGCCGAGCGCGGCCCGGGGTGGACAACACACGAGGCACCGCTCGAACTGGTGGAGGCGCTGGAGTCCACCCTGCGACCCGGGCACGCCGTTGTCGTCGACTGCCTGACGCTGTGGTTATCCAATCTCATGCATCACGGCTTGAGCCCGGCAGAGGAAGTGCCTCGCCTCGTTGATGCGCTGTCCCTACCCGGGGAGCTGGTTGTGGTGTCTAACGAAATCGGCCTGGGCCTGGTGCCGGAAACTCCTCTGGGCAGGCGTTTCCGGGATGAGCAGGGCCGCCTCAATCAGGCTGTGGCCAGTGCCAGCGAACGGGTGGAGTTTCTGGCAGCCGGTCTGCCCCTCACCCTTAAATAGCAGCGGTTTCTCGCGCGGCGTCGAAGAGAGCGTCCACATCGGCCGCCTCCTCAACATGATCAGCCAGCGCATCTAAGGCCGACTCAACGGCAGCAACGTAGTTGAGGCCAGAGAGTGGCGCCCCGCCGATGCTCCGCAGCCAGGCGCCCCTGAAGTCATCGTTCGCAAACATGCCATGCAGGTAAGTGCCGCTGATGCGGCCGTTCGGACTTATGGCGCCATCGGCAGATCCGTCTAGCTCAAAGACCGGCCGGGCGCAGTCCGGACCGTGGGTTTCCCCGACGTGAATCTCGTAACCGGAGACCGGCGCGCTGCTAGCCTTGCAGACACCGCTGACCGGCCGGACGGTTTTTTCTTCCCACATTGTCGTCTCCACCGCCAGGAGTCCAAGCCCTTCGGCACTGCCACAGGGACCATCCACTCCCCGGGGATCATGTATGGCCCGGCCAAGGAGCTGATAGCCCCCGCAGATGCCAAGTACCCGGCCGCCGTTCCGCGCATGGGCGAGGATGTCGTGATCCCAGCCCTGCTCGCGAAGGAAGGCAAGCTCGCCGAGAGTCGACTTGGATCCAAAGAGCATCACCACATCGCAGTCCCTGGGAATCGGACGACCGGGCGGAATCCAGTTGAAGCTGACGCCAGGCTCCTGCCTGAGGGGGTCCGCGTCATCGAAATTGGCCATCCGCGAGAGCATGGGCGCGGCGATTTTCAGCGTTGCTTCGCCGTGCGTTGCAGCAGGAGCTACGCTGACCGCATCCTCCGCGGGGAGCCTTGCGGCATCCGGCAGCCAGGGCACAACCCCGAAAGAGGGCCACCCGGTGTGGGCCGTAATCGACTCAAGTCCAGCGTCGAACAGGCGCGGATCGCCGCGGAATTTGTTAACAAGATAGCCAACTATCAGGCTAGCGTCGTCTGGAGCCAGCACTGCCTGCGTGCCAACGAGGCTGGCGATGACCCCGCCTCGTTCGATATCTGCAACGAGGCACACGGGCACTCCGGCGCGGCTGGCAAAGCCCATGTTGGCAATATCGCCGCGACGGAGATTAACCTCCGCCGGACTCCCGGCACCTTCAATGAGGATGAGCTCAAAGCGCTCTTTAAGGCGTTCGAAGCTGTCGAGGACCGGTTCGAGCAACGCGCCGCGGTCGCGGATGTAGTCGGCCGCATCGCGGGACTCCACAACGCGACCCTGCACAACCACCTGTGCAGTGCGATCGCTTTGCGGCTTCAGCAGCACCGGATTGAAGTCCACGCTCGGTGCCAGGCCGGCGGCCTGAGCTTGCAGGGCCTGGGCCCGACCGATTTCACCACCGTCAGGGCAGGCGGCGGCGTTGTTCGACATGTTTTGCGGTTTGAAGGGTGCAACGGCAATACCCCGGCGCCGCGCAATCCGCACGAGCGCCGCGGTCAGAACAGATTTGCCAACGTCCGAGCCTGTTCCCTGCAGCATCAGCGCGCGGGCTGTCACAGCATGCCCTTTATCTGCACATTCAGGCCGGAAACCTCAGCCGTGACGCCGTAAACCTCAGCCAGGCGGTCAACGGATAACGTTTCCTCCGGTGAGCCATCTGCGACCAGCTGCCCATCGCGCATCCACAGCAGTCGGTCTGCAAATCGGGCGGCCAGCGGGATGTCATGGACGACGATCAGCGCACCACCGCCCTGATCCACGAACTCGCGGATGAGCGCCATGATCTGGTGTTGATGTCTCGGATCCAGGGCCGCAATCGGCTCATCGGCGACCAGCAACGGCGCCTCTGCAGCAAAGGCCCGGGCGCAGTGCACGCGGGCGAGTTCACCGCCGGAGAGCGTATCGGTGGCACGATCGGCCAGCGCCGTTAAATCACAGGCTTGAAGGGCTCGAGCGACCGCCAGTCGATCGGCCTCACCCAGTCGTCCAAGCGATGCCCCATGGGAGAACCGGCCGAGAGAAACCACATCGCGCACGGGACTCGGCCAGGCCAGCGGCCGTTGCTGCGGCAGGTAGCTGACCCGTCGCGCGCGATCCTGTGGCGACAACAACCGCATCTCGTCCCCACCCAGGGTTGCGCCACCGCTCGTCGGTCTCTCAAGGCCAAGCGAGGCTCGGAGCAGGGTTGTCTTGCCCGCCCCATTCGGTCCAAGGAGCGCCACCAGTTCTCCGGTGCGGATGCTGAAACTTGCGGCACTGACGAGCGCGGCTTCATTGCGCACAACGGTCATGGCGCTGACGATGAGTTCAGTCAACGAGAGTCCTCCGCCGCATCGCGATCCAGACAAAGGCAGGGGCACCAATTAAGGCAGCGACCACCCCCAGCTTCAGTTCATTGTCCGTTGGCATCAGCCGGACACCGATATCCGCGACAACCAGAATGAGACCCGCGAGCAGCGCAGCAGGAAACAGCGAGCGGGCCGGGTCGTGGTCCAGCCAGGGTCGAACGATATGCGGCGCGACAATGCCGACAAAGCCAATAACACCCGCAAGGGCTACCGCGCCCCCGGTCGCGAGTCCCGCACCGAGGACCACCAGCACGCGCTGGCGTCTGAGGTTGAGGCCAATGCCACTCGCCGCTTCGTCTCCCAGCGTCAGCGCGGATAAGCCCCGCCGGGATGCAAGCAGGATGGCGCAGCCGCTGAGGATGAAGGGTGCCGCAAAGAGCAGATCGTCAAAGCTCCGGTTTGCCACTGAACCGAGTATCCAATTCACCATATCTGCGAGGGAAAAAGGATTCGGTGCAAGATTCATCAGCAGGCTCATCATCGCCCCTGCAAAGCTCGCCAGGCCAAC
>JBCDDI010000109.1:0-8888 GCA_039180365.1 Pseudomonadota bacterium | reverse complement strand
GCGACCCATGAGCGCCATAAACTCCTCGCCGAACACAGCCCGATCACCGCCGCGATGTTCACCTTCCGCAGCAAGCCAGTCGAGGTCGAGGCCGTTGGAGAAGAATTTCTCGTTGCTCGAACGGGTGACCAGCGCGGCCGCACCTTCGGACCCTTCGACTTCATCAAGGGCCTCGGCAAACTCGCGAACGAAGGCGGTATTCCAACGGTTCTCTCCATCGTCCATGGTCAGGACGAAAACGTCTTCTTCTCGATTGAGCTCAATCACAGTGTTTACCTGTCGTGCGAATCCAGCGCGCACTCTACCAGCTGACTGACACGACGCTGAAACTGGATCAGGGGGCCGAGGAACTCAGGGAGGGGAAAATCGGGTTCCAGAGCCGCCCGAGGGGAGGGGAGGGGAGATAGGCAGGCTCTGGAACCTTGAAGCGCATGTTGCTGCAGTTCCCATCAAAGGGATGTGAAACGACTGTCACAGGATCATGAACCTGACCGATCAGTCTTCCAGAGCTGCAAAGCTCCCTGCGAAGGCGATTTCCTGCAATGTCTTACGGCCGGAAGGAACCTCGCGCTCCTTAAGTTTCTCCGGGAGTGCATCCAGCTCTCCGGGACTACCAACAGCGATCACCGCCGGTGCGGCATACACGGCTGGCACCGCCAGCGCCGATCGGAGTGCATCCTGATCAAAACCACGCATGCCGTGGGTGATGAGCCCCATGGTCTCAGCCTGCAGCGCGAGGCTCATCCAGGCTGCTCCCGCGTCGAACAGGTGCGTCGGCGCAGGTTGGCCGTTCTGCTCAAACTCGGTACGGGCAATCACGGCGATAAGCGCCCCAGCGTGCTGCGCCCAGAGCTGATTGCCTTCGATGAGGCAATCGAAGATCCGTTTGAAGTCTTCCGTGCCTGCAAGGCCAAAGGCAAAACGCCAGGGTTGTGCATTGAAGCAGCTTGGCGCCCAGCGCGCGGCTTCAAGCAGCGTCAGCACTTGAGCCTCCGTCAGTGCTTCCCCGCTCATGGCGCGAGGCGACCAGCGGTTGAGAAACTGGGGATCCGGTGTCGTTCCGGGCGTGAGTTCGCGGGTGTTCCCCACCGGGATGTCGGCAACGTTCATAAGGGTTCCTGCTGCAAGCAAATCGGGCGCCGTATCCGGAGTTACTTTGTCCGGAGTAACTTTGTCCGGAGTACCTCCAAGGCAAAGGCGCTAAGGCAAAGGTGCCACAAGCTCCTCAAGAGAATGGAAGGCTTCGTTGTTGTCCTGGATCTCCAGAATGAGCTGCGGTGGCAGGGGTCGGGCGAAGCCTTTTTTCTTCAGCAGGTCGATCTCTTCCACTGCCTCGTCAATCCGGGCCGCCCGCTCCGGGCTGTAGGGGTGGGTGTCCCAGTAGGCGAAGGAAACCCGCATGTCCTCTTTTTCCAGGGGCGAGAGTCGATCCCGGGCTTTCAGAGCACCCAGCTCGATCACTGCATCGCCGCTCGGCAGGTACCCGGACCGGGAGGCCAGATAGGTGCCGATATAGTCAGCCTCGATCTCTTCGGCTCTACTGAACCACTCATAGTTGCCTTCCGGGTCTGCCGTGTCCCGCAGGTAAGCATCAATCTCTTCCTGAGACGGCTGCCGCGAGCCCCCCAGGGTCGCTGGATCGATGCGAACCCGGTTTTCCGTGGCGATCGCCACCGACGCCGCCGCGAGGCCCGTGAGCACCGTGCCCATGATGGTGTTGCCACCACCGCCAGACAGCGGCTTACGCTCACCAACGTGGGCAGCAATCAGGTGGCCGTATTCGTGACCGATGACGAGGGCCAGCTCATCGGGCTGATCGGCGAGGTACTCTATGAGTCCTCGGGTCAGGGTAATCTTCGGCTCGTTCTGGAGGTCGTAGCCCGCCCGGGCATTGACGAGATCCAGATCAACCACTTCAAAGGCCGGGATCCGGCAGCTGTCTGCCTCCGAGACCGTGCGGCAGACCATGGCCGCGTCCTGCGAGATTGCATCGAAGATCGGTTTGGCGAGTGCGGTCGCTTCGGCGAGGGTCAGGTACTGACGGTCCGGCGTGGTTGCTTCCACCTGCGCGCGAACTTCGGCGACCTCGTCACGGGTCGGCGCGGGGGACTGATACTCGGTGCCGGCACAACCCATGAGGGTAGCGCTGAAGATCAGTGCGAGCAGGGATTTGCTGGGAAGCTTCATGGCTGGGCCCCGACTACAGGGCCCAATTAAAACACTCTCCGGGGACGGGCAGAACCGCCGCTGATTCCTGGTCCGACCTCAGTTTTGTCCGGCCCAGCCCGTCTCATAGTTGGCGGCCATGCGGGGTCCACGGATCCTCAGTTCGGCGATGAGCCAGCGACCGTCCACCTTCTGGTAGCGCTCGTGATAACGGCAGGCCTGCCAGAGGGCCTGTTTTCCAGCCTCTTTGGTTGGCTCCATCGTGAAAGGCCCGAAGAAGTACCAGGTCCCTCGAGCCGTGTCGCCGTCCACCTCGATAATGGGGTTCATGGTCATATGCTGGGAAAAGCGGATTGCCTGCTGAAAGCGGCTGAACAGCGCGCGGATTTCTTCGTGCCCTGCGGCCCGGCCGATGCCCTTCCCTTCCCAGACTCCATCCACTGTAAACACGCTGGTGATACGCTCAGGATCATGGTCGTCATCACAGATTTCGCAGTACCGGGCCTTCAGCTGCTTGATGGCTTCGATGTCTTCAAGGCGGGTGATTCGTTCTTCGAGCGAGCGTGTTGGATCAGTCATCTCCGTCTGCCTCCTGAGCCAGTTCCCGAAGTCTGAGCACGTTGAGTTGCATAGTAGCGAGAACCCGCTGGGCCGTCGCAATGTCCTCGTGACTCAGCCCTTCCCGGGCCGCCACCTTAAAACGCTCAGCGATAACGTCCATCTCCGGCTTCAGGGCTTCTGCCCCGTCGGTGAGATAGATGCGTTTGACGCGCCGATCCTTCGGATCATCCACCCGCTTTACGAGCTGTTTGGCCTCCATGCGATCGAGCAGGCCGGTCATGGCCATGGGGCTGGAGTTCAACTGCTCGCAGAGGGCCGCCTGCGTAATGCCGGGACTGTGGTCCACCCAGACCAGCACCCGAACCTGGGGCCGGGTCAGGCCCAGCGGCGCCATTACCGTGCCATAGGCGAGAGAGATCGCATGAGCGGTTTCATGAATGAGAAAGCCCAGGGGCTCGTCCGTATCTGTCTCCGGGGCCGGCTGACTCAAGGCGTGCTCCGCCACATTGCTACACACCAATATTATATGTACCTTTACTAAATAGCCGCCAGCGGCAAGCAGGCTGCCGGCGGCTGCGAACATGTCGCCGAATTCCAGCTCCCAGACGGGCGCCATCGGCCTGCTGGCCTGTGTGCTGCTCTGCCAGCCGGCGGTTCTTGAGGCCGCGACGGTAGCCCTTGGCAGCTACACCCAGCAGTCCGTCGCCGAGGCCATGGCCGAACAGGCCAGAGCGCAGCTGTCGATCGAGCCGCGCCTCGTTCCCGTGACCATCAACGGCACCAACTACCTGCGCCTCTTAAGTTCGCCGCATCTGAGCATGGCCGAGGCCAGGGAACTGGTCGAACGGGCAACGCTTGCCGGCTTCCAGGGCGCCTGGCTGGCTCCGGAAGCGGCAGCGCCGACCGATCCACCGAGTGCACCGGCAGCTGCAACAGTAGAGCCGGTGCGTCAGGACGGCCGCTCGCCTGCCTCGGCAGCGACACCCGTGCCGGGAACCGGACCGGCGGAGCCAGTCGCACCCACTGCTACGCCTGTTACTCCTGTTGCGCCTGTTGTTCCTGTCGCACCTGTCGCTACCGTCGCCTCCACTAAGCCAGGGCAGGACTTTGTCACGGGCTCCGCACCAGCACAGCTGCTGCTGGAAGCGAACGCCCTCGGCGAAGGCGAACCCATCGTGGTACCCCGCTTCGAAGAGACTGCCATCGCCTTCGAACTGGACGGCCGTCTCGACGAGGCGGTCTGGGCCGCTGTGCCCGGCTACGACGGCATGCGGGTGCTGATACCCGATACCCTCGAAGTCCCCAGACACCGGACTATCGTCCGCTACTTCTTTACGGAGAAAGGCCTCTACATCAGTATGCAGGCCGAGCAGCCGCCGGAGTCGCTCATGGAAAGACTGAGCTCCCGGGACGACTTCTTCTCCCGGGACAGCTTCAGCGTCACGCTCGATACCTCCGGCACAGGTATTTACGGCTACTGGTTCACCGTGGCTCTCGGTGACTCCCTGTCTGACGGCAAAATCGAACCCGAGCGCCAGTACTCGCGGGAATGGGACGGTCCCTGGGACGGCCGCACGGCCAAAAACGACGAAGGCTGGACCGCGGAACTGTTTTTACCCTGGTCCATGATTGCCATGCCGGGCACGCCGGGCGAGCGGCGCTTCGGCCTCTATGTCAGCCGCCAGGTGGGCTACATCGATGAACGCTTCGGGTTCCCGGAACTGCCGGAGACCGGCGCCCGGTTCATGAGCGCGCTGCAGCCAATGTCGCTCGCTGACGTGAAGCCCCGCCGTCAGCTGGACCTCTACCCCTACGTCTCCGGCAACCAGGACTTCGCCAAGGACGAATCAGAGCTCAACGCAGGCCTCGACTTCTTCTGGCGACCCTCAACAAACCTGCAGATGACGGCGGCCCTGAATCCGGACTTCGGCGCCGTGGAATCGGACGACGTGGTCATCAACCTCACCGCGACGGAAGCCTTCTTTCCGGAGCGGCGCCTGTTCTTCCTTGAAGGCAACGAGATCTTCACCACCACCCCGCGCTCCCGCCCGCGTCTCCCGGGGAGCCGCACGACAAGCTCCCGGCGCACGAGTCAGCTGTTTTTTCCGGAGCCAACGCAGGTGGTGAATACGCGCCGCATCGGCGGCGCACCCATTGTCGAGGTACCGGACGGCGTTGAGGTCCCGGACGTTGATCTCTCTGCGCCGTCGGACCTGATCGGCGCTCTGAAGGCAACGGGCCAGGCCGGGGGCTTGCGCTACGGCGCCATGGCGGCCATGGAGCAGGACATGGAGCTCATCGGCACTGACGAGGACGGCAACGAGGTGCCGGTGCCGACGGTGGGCCGGGACTTTGGCGTGGCCCGGGTGCTGTACGAGCAGGTCGGTGCCGGGCGCAAGTCTCTCGGCTACATCGGCACCTATGTGCAGAACGAGTTCTACGACGCCACTGTGCACGGCGTGGATGCCCATTATCTGAACAGAACCGGCAAACTGCAGCTGGATCTGCAGCTCCTGGCCTCTGACGTAGATCAGGAGCAGGGTTATGGGGGCCTGCTCGACGCCCGCTTCACCCAGCGGCAGGGGGTTGTACACACGCTGCGCCTCGACGCTCAGGACAACAAACTCGACATCAACGATCTCGGCTTTCTGCGCCGCAATGACAACTACGGCGGCAACTACAGCTTCAGCTGGACCCGATCGAGAGGCATGGAGCGGCTCAGAAACTTCAATCTCAACTTTTCCACCTCCTACTGGCAGAACAGCGCCGGCGAAGCCACCCGGATCGGCAACTTCCTGCGCAACACCTTCACCTTCAAAAACTTCTTTGAGCTGCGCACGGAAATCGACTACTTCCCGGAGCGCTGGGACGATCTCGAAAGCAAAGGCAACGGCTCCTACCGCCTCGACGACCGCTGGGTTTTCGATGTTGCCTTCGGCACAGACGCAACGCGGATCTGGGCCTTCTCCGGCCGCCTGGGCGCCCGCCAGGAAGAGCTTTCCGGCTGGTCAACGCGCTCCGCCTTAGGCTTCACCTTCAAGCCCAACCACCGCTTCTCCCTGGATCTCGATCTCAACTACCAGAATCGGGATGGCTGGCTCCTGCACCGGACCGGACGCCAGTTCACCACCTACGCAGCCCAGGACTTCCAGCCGCGCATGGCCATGGACATGTTCATCTCCGCGCGCCAGCAGTTCCGCATGACTCTGCAGTGGGCGGCCATTAAAGCCAAAGAGCAGGAGCGCTGGTTCCTCCCGGAGGACGGTGACGGCAACCTCATTCCCGTGGAACCGCTGCCCGGCGCCACGCCCCGGGACTTCGTGATCAACCGCATGACCCTGCAGCTTCGCTATCGCTGGCAGATCGCGCCGCTATCGGATCTGTTTGTGGTCTACACGCGCGGCAGCAACATTGACGACAACACCGTCGATGAGGATTTTGGCGATCTCTTCTACGACGCCCTGACAGACCCGGTGCTAGACTTCTTCGTCGTTAAACTGCGCTATCGCTTCGGTCTCTAGGCCTCGAAAAAGGCCCTGGAAACGCAGCTTCGAAGGGGAACACGCATGCACTGGCTTGAGGAAACTGCGCACAGCGCCAGAGACTTTCGTATCGACACAGCCGGGCGCCCGGTGACCGGTGCGCTCTGGCTCCCCGAGGCCGCCGGGGCAGAAACGCCGCTCGTACTCTGCGGTCACGGCGCCTCCGGCGATCGTTATCAGGCACCGATTCCGCATCTGGCCAAGCGCTTCGCACAGCGCAACATCGCCACACTGGCAATCGACGGGCCGGTGCACGGGCTGCGTAAGCGAGGACCAGGCGGACGCGCAGCGCTCGCCGAAGAACTTCAGCGCCCGAGCTGTACGGACGATATGGTCGGCGACTGGCTGCTGGCCCTCGATGCCGTTCGCGAAACGACCGGCTTAAATGGCCGCCTCGCCTACTTCGGGCTCTCCATGGGCACGCTGTTCGGGATTCCTTTTCTCGCTGCTGCACAGGCAAGAGACATCGAGGTGCGCTGCTCCGTCCTTGGCCTGGCTGGTACCAGCGGTGCCGTTGCCTTTCTCGGGGAACGGCTCGCTCGCGACGCCCGCTACATTGACCACCCGGTGCTCTACGTCATGCAGCTTGAGGACGAGCTCTTCGACCGCGACGGTTACCTGGCGCTCTTCGACGCTCTGGGCAGCTCTGACAAGCGCATTCACGCTAACCCGGGGCTCCATCCGGAAATCCCGAGCGAAGAAGTTGATGCCAGCGTTACCTTCATCACCGCCCGCCTGGAAGGAGACGTGCCGCGACGCGTAACAAATCCGCTGGCGGAATAGGTGCCAGATGGCCAGCATCGTTGACGGCCCCTTCACTCCCGAGCGCTAGGCTGCTCGCTAACCGCTCTGAAAACTTCTGCAGGCTCAGCCATGACAACCTCACCCCGCACCTTCCCGGAGCTCATCGCCCCGCTGAATGACATGGTCATTCCCGGGGTCCGACGCGGCTTCGCAAATCCCTGGCCCCTCGGCACCGGCCTGGTGTTAATCGAAGTCATGGGTCGAAAAAGCCTCATCACCCGGAAAGTGCCCCTGGTGGGCACAGACTACGGCAGCCTGGTCGCCGTCAGCACGGTTCGCAGCGAGTCGCAGTGGGTAAAGAACCTGGCGGCGAATCCCGCAGCGCGTCTCTGGTTACGAGGCACTCCGCGCGAGGTTCTAGCGCGCGTTTATCGAGACGGCGCCCGTATCGACACCGGGACCGCGGACGAAGGTGTCAGCGACGCGCTGGCAAGACAGCTGAGTCAAACAGGGCTGGCCGTGGCGCTCCTTGGCTATCGCTGAGTTGGCCGGCTTCGAGGTCCGCGGCAACCGCCGAACGCTGCGGGAGGGGGACTGTCCCTTCTGCGGACGCCGGCTGCCGCTGACCTTTCATCACCTGATCCCAAAGAAAATGCACCGCCGGCGCCGCTTTCAGAAAACGTTCAGCGCCACTGAACTCAACGCCGGGGTGTTCATCTGTCGCGACTGTCATGACGGCATTCACAGCCGCTACTCAGAACTCGAGCTGGCCACGCACTTCCGCACGCCAGAAGCCCTAGCCGCCGACCCGGATCTGAGCCGGCACTTTGCCTGGGTGGCCCGGCAGCGTCGTCATTCCGGCTGACAACGGGGACAGAAATAGAGGCGTCGTGACGTGGCCGTGATCCGCTGGATCTCAGTACCACACTCGTAGCAGGGCTCATGCTGTCGGTCGAAGACGGCGAAGCGGTAGGCGGCCCGGGTCAGGCCCTCGTTCTTCAGCCGCGCGACGCGTCGAGGCGGATTGGTCAAACCACCCGTCTCATAGGTCCGTCGACTGATGCTTAAGGTGGATCGTGCCAGGCGCCCCAGCTCGCCTCGGGTCAGGTCCTTTGGTTTGCGACTCGGCGCCAGGCCCGCATCGAAGAGAATTTCTGAGCGGAGATAGTTACCGATCCCCGCCAGACAATGCTGGTCGAGATAGAGTGCGGCAAGGCTCCGGCCGCGAAACTCCGGCGCCATGAGCTGCGCGGCAACCCCGCGCCAGTCAAGATCCTGACTCAGCACATCAGGGCCCAGGCGCATGAGAAAGGGATGCAGCGCCAGGGCCTCCGTATCAAGCACTTCGATCTCCGAGGCGCTGTACAGCAGGGCGCTGGCGCCTTCCGTATGTAAGCCCACCCGCAGAGAACGGTTTGTCTTCGGCAGGCCGCGCTGCTTCCGGACCATCCACTTCCCGTAGAGCTGATTGTGCGAGTAAAGCGTCAGACCATTGTCGAAGCGCGTCAGCAGCGCCTTCCCCCGAGTCTCAACGGCCGTCACCGTGCTGCCGGTGAGCTCAGCTTCAAAACGCTTGAGGCGCGGCAGGCCGAAGAACACGGCGGTGAGAGGTTCGCCGCGAACGGCGGCTTCAATTCGGTCCGCTTCACGGCGGACTTCAGGTCCTTCTGGCATCGGGCAGGGGCTCCGGTTGAATCGACCTAATGCTCGGCCCGAGCCTATGAAGAGGACGTGAAGTCACTGGCCCTCGTGCGGACTTGCGCATAGGCTCATGGTCAAACGAGGGGAGATAAGGATGATGATAGGGAGCATGAAGAGACGGGGACTATCAGGGCAGCTCCTTTTTTGCGTGACCGTGCTTTCGCTGCTCGCGGC
>JBCDDI010000108.1:0-9017 GCA_039180365.1 Pseudomonadota bacterium | reverse complement strand
CGGTGATTTATCAATAAAAATACAGGGTTTTCAGCGCGGCGGGGTGGCAAAAGAAGCCGGGAAAATACCTTGCGAAAAAAGTTTCAGGACAAGCGGTCGTTCACAATCGGCACCTTGTCAGTGCGAATTATGAGGCGCACGCACCGAGTCGTTATGGTGGGTCCAAGTTGGTTCGCGCGTGCGTCAGCATGGTGCGACGGCTCCCCAAAAAGTAGCGCGCGGCGTCGGCACCTGCCTCCTTATGGCCCCAGCCAGGCAATGGGAGACGGTGTACGAGTGCTCAGCGTGGGATCACTGGCAGGATCAGGTGGGATGCCTGTGTGCCACCGAGGTGGATCGTCTGCGTTGCGGTTTGCAGCTGCGTGGTTTCCCCGAAGGGTGCGCCGGTGTTCGGGTTGCGGGCCAGGCGCGGATAGTTGCTGCTCGTCACGTCCAGTCTTAGACGTTCGCCAGCGGCGAGCAGGTAGCTGGTTGCCCAGAGGTCAAGTTCGAATCGATAGGTCTTGCCCGGTTCCATCAACGCCGGTTTCTCAAAGCCTGCGCGAAAGCGCGTGCGAAGCACGCCGTCGACTAGATTGATAGCACGGCCATCGGCTTTCACTACCATCAGCTTCGCCATGAAATCCGTGTCGACCGCACTCGAACTTGCCCACAGGACCGCTCGAATGGGTCCGGTGATTTCCAGCGGCGCAGTGAGGGTTTCCCCTTCGAAGCGCAGCACGCCCTCGTGCGCATCCAGCGGCCGCTGGTCGAAGGGGCCACGCAGCTCTGGACGCATGATATTGCCGCCCCGGGTGGGCACCGGGTCTTCCGGATCGTAATCATAGGTGAGGCTCGACGCGTTGACGGACGCACTGCTTTCGAGGCCGCCCTCCCTTGTCAGATACATCTCTGTGTACTGTGTTCGTGCGAGCGGCCATTGCTGCTCATCGCGCCAGACGTTTTCGCCCATAACAAAGATACGCACCGGAGCGGCAGCCGGCGCCGGACCATCCTTCAGCCAGTGATCAAACCATTCGAGCTGCAGTGCTTCCGCATCAATGACCGCTTCTGGCCCGAAGTCCACTTCGCCCACTTCGCGCTGATTCCAGCCGTGGACCCAGGGCCCGATGATCAGGCGCTGCCCGCGGCGTGCGCTTTCGGTGGCAGCCTCCTGACGCATGCTGGCGTAGCTGCCGATCGTCGAGCGTAGAAACACGTCGTACCAGCCGCCGATGTTCAAGGCCGGTACCGCCATCTCCGGTGCTCGGGCTTCGAGGTTCAAGGGCTTCCAGTACTCGTCGTAGGTGGGGTGTGCGACCCAGTCGCGAAAATGCGGCACGTCAAAACCGAGCGATCGATCGAGGGTGTTGATCGGCAGACGGCGGATCCCGCTGATCCAATCGATGGGGTAGCTCTGATTTGTGCGGCTGCCGACGGTGCCGATGCCCCAGCTGGCCCGGGACAGCAGTGAAAAAGCGCCGCCGGGATAGGCGACGTCCCGGTAATAGTTACCAGGGCTCATAGCCGGGGCAATCGCCAGCAGGGCAGGATGGCGATTGAGTGCCGCCAGCCACTGCACGGAAGCCAGGTAGGAGGTGCCGAACATGCCCACTTTGCTGTTCGACCAGGCCTGATCTGCGATCCAGTCCAGGGTGTCGTGACCGTCGTTGATCTCCTGGAAGTAGGGATACCAGTCACCTTCTGAGTCATAGCGGCCTCTGGCATTCTGCAGCACAAAGGCATAGCCGTTTGCGGTGGCCCAGCGCGCATAACGCTGGCGAAGGGGCGCAGAGCCGTTGCCATAAATGTCACGCACCAGCAGCGTTGGATACTTCCCTTTCGCGGCTGGCAAGTAGACGTCTGTTGAGAGTTGGACGCCATCGCGCATGGCGACCGGGACGTTGTAGCGGGCCTGCACGGAGCTTGGGAAGGAGGGCTCCGCAGCGCCTGCGGGCAGGCCAATCAGCAGCGATAAAAAGACGGCCAGAGCGATGTGCAAGATTCAGGCTCCTTATATTGCTGGGAGTTGCGGAGAGTTGCAGGGAGCTGCGCCGGGCTGGCTCTCCTCCACAATGCCACGGCAGGCGTCGGCTTGTCAGGACTGGCTCGTGGCGGATTACGGCAAGCCCGCTCAGATAACGGGCGCCTTCAGTTGTGAGAGGCCGCGGCGGCGGGCGCTCAGCCGGCGGCCGTGCGGGCCTCCCGGTCTTCGATTTTGTCTTCCGCGTCCCTGGTTCGGCCAATACCGATGAGGTGGCCCAGATCACGGAAGAAGATCTTCACGTGGGCTTTGGGTCGGGCGCGGACCAGTTCCTTGTGCATGTAGGCCTGCCAGGTGAGGTATTGCACATCCGGATCTGCGCACATGGTCACGAAGCGTTCCCGGCGCTTGTCGGTTGTGTACCAGAAGCGCTGCATGATGCCGAGAATCCAGAAGACGCGGCCGTGGGCGCGCATGAACTGGCGTCGGGCCCGGCGCAGCGCTTTCGGATTGCCGGTAGCCAGGCAGCTATGTGCGGCCTCGGCCGCAAGCTGTCCACCTACCATGGCGTAATAAATACCTTCTCCGGATGCCGGAGCGACAACGCCGGCGGCATCGCCTGCCAGCACGACGTTCTTACCGTCGTCCCAACGTGGAAGCGGCTTCAGCGGAATCGGCGCACCTTCGCGACGGACGGTTTCTCCCTGCAAACCCGTCAGGCGGCGCAGGTCGGTGACCGACTGACGAATGGAGAAGCCCTTCCTGGCGGTGCCGGTGCCAACACTCAGAACATCCCCGTGCGGGAAAATCCAGCTGTAGAAATCCGGTGACAGATCCCCTCGGTAGTAGATGTCGCAGCGGCTGCCGTCGTAGTCTGGATCGGCCGCCGGCGCTTTTACGATTTCATGGTAGGCGGCAACGAACCCCCCTTTTTCCGAGCCGCGTACCCGCGCTTTTGCAACCGCTGAGTTGGCGCCATCGGCGCCGATAACGACGCGTGCGCGGATCTGTGAAAGCGGCCCACTGCGATCGTTGCCATGCGATCGAAAGCGCACGATGACTTCCTCGCCATCCTGCTCGAGGTGATCGAAGCTGCCAGCAGCGCGAGTTGCTCCCGTTGCTTCCGCACGCTCGCGGAGCCACTCGTCGAAAACTTCGCGATCCACCATGCCCACGTAGCCGCCGTCGATGGGCATATCCACCTCTGCCGTGCTCGGAGCCACGACGCGCGCGCAGTTGGCACGGGCGACGATGAGATGATCTGGAATCTCGAAGTCTTTGATCAGCCGGGGCGGAATAGCGCCACCGCAGGGTTTAATGCGTCCAGGTCGGTCCAGCAGCCAGACGCGCCGGCCTTGTTTCGCAAGCTCCGTTGCCGCCGTGGCGCCCGCCGGACCGCCGCCGATCACCGCGACGTCAAACTGCTCGATTTCTCCTTGTGACCGTGTCATCGGCATTCCTCGTCAGTCCAATTCATGCCGCTATTCCGGCCCTTAAGGCGAAGGCGGCGATCATCATTCCAGAAACATAAAGGGTGATGCCGGTGCCGTTGTACCAGGGTGCGCGACCACGAGGATCACTTAACAGGCGTGGCATACAGGCGAGCTGAGCGGCCAGGACGGCGGCCACGGCCAGGGCGTGCCAGGGAAGCTGCCAGAGTGCGAGGGCTGCGATAACGCCGAGCTGCGGCACAGCCATTACCCAGCAGGCAAGCTTCGCCGCCCGGTCCGGTCCCAGCTGCACGGGTATGGTGCGGATCCGGAGTTGCCGGTCACCTTCGATGGCTTTGAAATCGTTGAGCGTCATGATGCCGTGCGCCCCGATCCCATAAAGGATCGCAACGAGAAAGATGCGCCAGTCAGGCAGGCCGGCAGCCATGACGGCGGCGCCCGTGATCCAGGGCAGGCTTTCGTAGCAGAATCCGCAGGCAGCGTTGCCGTACCAGCCGTTCAGTTTCAGGCGTGCCGGGGGCGCGCTGTAAGCCCAGGCGAGCAGCAGGCCGACGATGGCCGCCAGAAAAACGATTGAGCCCAGACTTGCGGCAACAAGCAGCGACAAGCCCGTCCACAGGATTGCCAGGTAGAGCCCCCAACGGCCGGGGATGCGCCCGGAGGGAATGGGCCGCCCCGGTTCGTTGATGGCATCGACGTGGCGGTCATACCAGTCGTTGGCAATCTGACTGGTACCGCAGACCAGGGGTCCGGCGAGAAAGACCCCGGCCGCAATAGCTGGCCAGGACCCTGTAGCACTGGCACCGGCGGAGATCACCCCGCAGGCGTAAGCCCACATCGGCGGAAACCAGGTAATGGGTTTCAACAGCTCGACAAAGGATCGCAGGGAATCGGTGGGGCTTAAAGTGACGGTGGTCTGCATCGGCTGGTTGGATCTTGCGCTCGGCGATGACAGGGGCTTTGTAAGCTATCGATGACACTAAGATATGTCAACTTCAAGTGACACTATATACGCGTGAGAGAGCTAGCCCTGGGAGGCGGGGTAGGGAGCGCGTGAGCAGTCACTGCCGGAATACGCCTGGCGACCCTGTCACCGGCGCCATCCGTGGGAAGCAATCACCTGGCGCCGATAGCGCTGTTTTGGTGCAGAAAGCTCGAGGAACAGGGAGCGTTAGTCGGCGGGGTTGGTTGTGCAGAGAGGCGCTGAAGGTTTGCTCGAGAGTTACCGGAGCGGTCCGCGCTAAAACCGTCTCAAGTGGCTCGGCCACCCCGGGTGGGGGGGCCTTGATAGCAGAACAAAGACAGCCACAGGCAGTGGCTACGGGCGTTTGCGCTGGTAATGTTTCTGGCCCGGGCTGCCGGTTACCGAGTTCACCTCAAAACCGAGAAATTTCCAGCCTGCTTTCCCGTCGTCCTTTGTGGCTTCTTCCGCGTCTGCGACCAGATCGCCGTCCGCCACGGCAATCGGCTCTTCCTCGAGTACGGCTGGAGCGGCTTCGGTAGCCTCTTCTTCGGCCGGGAGTTCGGGGCCAGCGGCTTGCTCGGCTGCGCTCGAATAGCGTTCCGAATCCGCTTTAACGCAGGCGGATCCTGCAGCTGCGCGGATCTGCGCTTCGGTTGCTGCATCCCAGGTCTCCGCACCAGCACGGATTTCCGCAACGGTGGCGGCGACAATTTCTGCGCAGTCGCTCTCGGCAGATGCGGTGGTGGGCATCAGCGCGGTCAGCGACGCGGCGGTCAGGCTCACAGTCAGATAGATGAGACGCATGAAAGAAATCCCCTGTTGAAAGTTGATTGATCCAGTGGCTGCAGGCCACTACTAACATCCTTCCTGCAGCTTCCTACGGTTTCCTGCAATTTCCGGGCCTGCACCGCAATGAGGCTGTTTTACGCCCTGTAGAGGATCACGCACTCCTTTATTGCACTTAACTGGTGCGTTTCCGCCGAACACCGCCCTGAAAAGGGTCGTTTCTCCTGAGGGCTCCGGTCTCGGGTCCCTGTGAATGCCAGTAAATCAAAGGGTTGGGGCGTTGGCCCGGTATCTGGCCCGAAATCTGCAGTAGCGCATGCGCCTGCAACAGGGCAGGCGCCCGCTGGCGGGGCCAATAGAACCCGAGAGTGATTGGCCAGTACCAAGAGCGGGGTGAAAACACATATGGAGAGTACATAACTCATGAAAATGACTAAGAGCCTCACCCTGGGGGCGCTGCTGATAGGCGCGGTGACGGCCGTGCCGGCCTTTGCAAATGAGTTCACGGCGAATGCGTCTGTGACCAACAACTATGTCTGGCGGGGTCTTACCCAGACCGAAAACAATCCTGCTGTGCAGGGTGGCTTCGACTGGGCCCACGATTCCGGCTTCTACATTGGCACCTGGGTATCGAACGTCAGCTACGGTTCTCAATCTGACTTTGACCCGGGCAGCAACCTCGGCCCTAACGTTGACGCCTTCAACTACGAGCACGACATCTATGCCGGGTTCAGCGGTGGCAACGACAACTTCACCTGGGATGTCGGCTACCTCTACTACAACTACGATGAGGCAGCGGAGTTCGACTTCGGCGAAATCTACGGCACCATCGGTGTTGGCGGCTTCAGCTTCTCGGCCAACGTGCTGACCAATACGGAAGCGGACGATGGCGGTGTGCTGGATTTCGATTTCGGTAGCACCTACTACCTGTCTGCTGACTACGCCTTCGAAGTGGCTGGCGGCCTCGAGATTGGCTTCCACGTCGGGTATCACGACGGTGACTTCAGCGTGGCCTTCAACGGCGTCGAAGACGACTACATCGATTTCAACGCCTACATCGCCCGCGGCGGTTTCTCCTTCATGGTCTCCGGTACGGATCTGGACGAAGACTCCTTCGCCACCACGTCCCGGCTGGCCAACGATGAGCTTCGGTTCGTCGTTGCTTACTCAGTAGATTTCGACCTGCTGTCAGACTGATCGCAGCGTCAGATCGAGTACCAAACGGGGCCTAAGGGCCCCGTTTTTTTTTGATCGCTGGCGCCAGGGTTCACCCGCTGACTCGGTGACCCCTGGCGCCCGGCCGGGTGCTCAGCAATTCGACCAGCCGGTGGTTGTGTAGATGCATCCGTCGGAAGTGCCTCCTACACCCATACCGGCCGAGTTGCTGTAGTGGTTCCAGCTGCCGTCGCTGGTCCGCTCGCCGCTGCCGTAGCGGGAATGCACGTCACCGCTAGCGCCGAGGCACCCCGATTGACCCGTGCTCAAGTTCATCCAGCACCCCTGGGCGTTCAGCAGGTAGGCGCCTGGCTGTATGCGTCCGCCCAGCTGAGCTTCAAGGACGGCGAGCTCGATGACGGTCAGGCGTTCGCCATTGATCACAACCTGGCTTAAGAGGCTGGCCTGCACAGGGCTTGCGGTCAGGGCGCTGAGTGCGAGCACGCAGCAGGTGACTTTGTAGAGGCGTTGAAACATGTTGTTGCTCCCGGCATGTTGCTTGGTGACCTGTAGGTCACGGCGATCACGTTCCGGGTTCAATCATTCTGAAGGGCGCTCCAGATGCCCTGGGCGGGCGCGGCGTCATTCAGGCGCGAGGGTTTTTGTAACCACAAAAGCGCCGCGGATATCGCCTTCCTTGAACCCGATTGCCAGGTCTTCGGGATAGAGGGTGGCGAGCGTGGCGGACACTTCCGGCGCCAGCTGCTCACCGTGGCAGGCGAGGCACGGGCGGCCGGTGGGGATGGCTTTCATGTACCGGAACTCATCCTCGGCAGCGTAGGCATACAGCAGTTCATCCATTTGCGTGCCGGCTGCAAGTTCGGCTTCGAAAGTCTCCAGCGCCATCCGCTGCCAGTCTGTGGGATCGCCTTGGGTCGGATTCCGGTGTTTCAGGCTGACCCGTCGCAGAGTCAGTTCATGTTCCGCGGAGATGGCCTCGGCAAGCTGTGGGGCGACAACCTGACAGATCTTCAGCGCCTCCACAGGACCGCCGGCTGCGAGGGCGGCTTGCAACTGCGCCTGCAGCGGTTTCGCCAGGGCTGCGATGGCAACTTCGGCATCGACGATCAGGGCGGCCCGTTCCGCAGCGTTGAGCTCGCCCGCTCTGCTTGGCTGCGAGTTACTCGGCTCAAACTCAACTGTTGCCGCCCCGCCTTCTGTGACTTCGGCCCTGCAGGCGGTCAGCGTCAGGCAGAGGATCCCGAGCAGGACGGAGTTTTGCATTACGTTGTGCATGAGCTTGTGCCGCTGACTGCGATAGCCTCATTCTAAGCTGGCGCGGACTAGGCTGGTGCGGACTAAGCAGACGAGGAAGTGTCGTAAGGAATTGCCGTCGGGAATTGCCGCTTTCCAGCGGAAGCCGGCTCTTGCAGACTCAAGAGATAAACAGCGGAGAACAGCAGTGGTAGCCAGAACAGAAGCGGAGCGGGACGGTCTCAGGGCGGCCGGGCGTCTGGTTCGCCGGGTCTTCAATCAGATGAAAGCGGCGGCGCGACCCGGCGTTACAACCGTCGATCTTGACCGGATTGCCGGTGAGCTCTTTGCCCGGGCTGGGGCCCGCTCAGCGCCGCAGCACTTTTACGACTTTCCCGGTTTTACCTGCATCAGCGTTAATGAAGAAGCCGCCCACGGTATCCCCGGTCCCAGAAGGCTTCGGCACGGAGATCTCCTGAATATTGACGTGTCCGCGGAGCTCGACGGTTATGTGGCAGACATGGGTCAGTCCTTTCTCGTCGGGCGTGGGCGTCGCGCCAGACAGCGTATCTGCCGCGCCGTCGAGCAGGCGGTCGGCCAGGCCGTTGCCGAGATTCGCCCCGGCGCATCGCTGAACGTCATCGGCAGCGCGGTAGAGCGCGTGGCGGTGGCCGGAGGCTACGGTATTGTCCGCAACCTCGGCAGCCACGGCGTTGGTCGGAGCATTCACGAAGAGCCGTCCTATATCCCCATCGACAATCCCGCGGAAGAACGCGTGCTCGAAGAGGGGCTCGTGTTAACGGTAGAGCCGTTTTTCACGACGGGTCGGCCCTGGGTGGAGGAGCAGGCGGATGGCTGGACCCTGGCCGTTCAGCCCGGCGCCCTGGTGGCTCAGTTTGAGCATACGGTGCTCGTGGGGCCCGAGGGTGCTGAAGTGCTCACGGCCTGAAGACCCGCTGCAAAGCCACTGATGCAAAATCAGCAGGAGCTCTGAACGATGGGTGCGACCCAGCAAGCCGCGGACGGACGAAGCGGTGGTTTCCGGCTCTTCGAGCTCTTCGGCATCGAGATCCGCCTGGATTTCAGCGTTGCCCTGATCTTCGGGCTCATCGTCTACAGTCTCGGCACGGGGGTGTTTCCGGATTGGCATCCGGAGTGGACGCCGGCCACAGCCTGGCTGACCGCCCTTGCCGCTGGCGTGCTGTTCTTTGTTTCGCTGCTCGCGCACGAGCTCTCGCACAGCCTGATGGCCCGGCGCTATGAAATCCGGGTACCGCGAATCACGCTCTTCCTGTTCGGCGGCGTGGCTGAAATTGAGCGTGAGGCGGACACCCCGGGAGCCGAGTTTGCCATTGCCATCGCCGGGCCGATCATGAGTTTTGCCCTCGGGTTTTTGTGTGTCTGGCTCGCGGCCGCCATGGTCGGCGCTGAGGTCCTGGAACGG
>JBCDDI010000107.1:0-9057 GCA_039180365.1 Pseudomonadota bacterium | reverse complement strand
CCGGCAAGCGTCGCCCTGATGGCGGATGTATCTTCCCGGGAAGAACGGGCATCTTCCGTCGCCCTTGTTGGTGCCGCCTTCGGCATCGGCATGGTGCTGGGACCGGCGGCCGCCGCACTGCTCGTCGGCTTCGGAATTCTGGTACCGCTTTATGTCATCGCCGGTCTTGGCCTTCTCACAGCCCTGCTTGCCTCCTTCCGGCTGCCCGCCGTAGCGCCGCAGGTTGGGGAAGACCAGGGACAAGCTGAGGCAAAGGGTCTGATTCCCCTCCTCATCGGGGCGCTGCTCGTTTATCTCGCGATCTCTTCTATGCAGCAGACGCTGGCCTTCCATGTGCAGGATCTCCTCGGTACAGACATGCAGGATACGGCGCGCCTGACCGGCTTCTGCTTCATGGCCATCGCCATCGCCACGCTGGCGATGCAAGGTGGAGTTATTCAGGTCCTGAAACCGAGCCCGCGCGTGCTCCTGCTCGTTGGACTACCCATCGGATTTTTTGGATTCCTGGTATACGCCAGCGCAACGAGCTACCTCGGCGTCCTCTTTGCTGCGAGCCTGATTGGTATCGGCTTCGGGCTGGTGAACCCGGGGCTTTCAGCGGCTGCCTCTTTACGCACCGGCGTAGACGCCCAGGGGCGCACGGCTGGACTCATGCAGGCAATGATGTCCGCCGGCTACGTGTTCGGACCGATCACCGCCACCACTCTTTATGAGATTGACCGCCAATACGCAGTGCTCCTGGCCCTGACGGCCGTTGGCCTTGCCATTGTCATTGTCGGCGGCTGGCTCCTGACCCTGAGAGTGCCCACCGCCACAGCAGGAGAAGCGCTATGACCGAACCGCGACCGTTTTTCGAGCAGCTGACCGAGCAGCTCATCCGCTTCCGCTGGCTATCCCTGGCTATGGTTGCGCTGATCAGCGCGGCCGCAGTCACCCAGCTGCCAAAGCTGCAGATCGACAACTCCAACGAAGCGTTTTTCATGGAAGGTGATCCCGCACAGGAACGTCTCGACCAATTTCGCGAGACTTTCGGCAACGACGACTTCGCGTTCATTCTGATTGACGTGGAAGATGCGTTTGCCCCTGACACCCTGCAACGCCTGGCAGAACTTGCCGATCGCCTGGAGTATGAGGTGCCACACCTGCTGGACCTCACCTGGATCGGCAACGTCGAATGGATTGAGGGCGTGCCGGGCGGGATTGTGATTGAAGAGCTCATTACAGATCTCAATGCACCGCGGGACGTCCTCGATGCCATCGGCACCCGCGCGGCGGCGGATCCTCTGTATCAAGACAGGCTGGTTTCTACCAATCGGGACACCGTTGGTCTCCTGATCGAATTCGAAAACTACCCGGACGAGGGCATCGACCCGCGCAAAGACAGTCCCCCGGTCATCCGGACCATCGTTGAAGAATTTCCCGACCTCGATAGCTACATCGTCGGCGGCCCGATCTCCGACTACGTGATGGACGAGCGGACCGCCATAGAAGCACCGGTCTGGATGACGCTGGCGATTCTCGGCATGGCCTTCGCCCTCGCGATCACCACCCGGAGCCTGAAAGGCGTGCTGGTGCCGACGGCAACAGTGCTGATCTCCGTGCTCTGGACCATGGGGCTGGTGGCGCTCCTCGGCTATACGCTCAATATCCTGGTTATTCTTGTGCCGACACTGCTGTTGTGCGTGGGGATCGGCGACTCCATGCACGTCGTCGCGGAGCTCACGCAGCTGCGCCGGGAAGGACAGCCAATGCGAAGGGCCCTGGCGAAGACCCTTGATCTGGTCACGAGGCCTATCGTTCTCACGACCGTTACCACCGCGGCTGGCTTTCTCGCCTTCACCGTTACGGATCTCGTGCCGCTTCAGGAGCTCGGCGTGCAGGCCGCCGCTGGCGTTGTGATTGCACTGCTGCTCACCTACCTGTTCGCGGTGCCGGTGCTGTCCTTCACCCGGAAAACCGAGGCAACACCAGAGCGCACTCCAGACTTTTTCGATCGCCTGCTCACCGGGCTCGCCCACTTTGTGGTCCGCCACCAGAACCAGGTCGGCATTGCCTTCCTGCTGTTCACGGCCGTAATGGGTTACGGCATGACGCGGCTCGAGATCGACACCAACACCGTGAACGCCATGGATGAGGACCATCCACTGCGCATGGCCTTCGAATACGTTGACGAGCGTATGGGTGGCTCCATGTCCATCGAAATCGTCGTTAACACGGGCGACGCCGACGGCATCAAGCGCATCGAGCTCCTCAAAAAAGTCGAAAGACTGCAGACCTTTCTCGGGGCGCACCCCCTGGTCACCCAGACCTCCAGCGTGATTGATCAGCTTAAGCAGATGCACCGGGCGGTCCACGAGAACGACCCAGCCGCCTACGCCCTCCCCGAGCGGGACACGCAGGTCGCCGAGTATCTCCTGCTCTATGAGAGCGGCGGCGGCTCACAGCTCGAGCAGTATGTGTCCTTCACCTATGACCAGCTGCGGCTCCAGGCGCGCACCCGCAGCATCGACTTCGGCGCCGTGCGGGAATTACAGGAGGCGGTAGACGGGTTCGTCACCAGAGAGTTCGACGGTGACGTTGAGATCTATGCCACCGGTACCCTGCCCATGTTCCAGCGCCTCGGCGACCTGCTTGCGGAAGGTCAGGCCCGCAGCTTCCTGTTCGCATTCTGCGCCATCGGTTTGATTCTCATTGGGTCGCTGCGGTCAGTCCGCCTCGGCTTGATTGCCATGGTGCCGAACGTGCTGCCCGTATTCGTGGCCCTCGGCGCCATGGGCTGGGCCGGGGCAGAGATGAACATGATTATGCTGGTACTGGCGCCAATGATTCTCGGGGTGGCTGTAGACGATACAGTGCACTTCTTCACCCGCTATCGTCGCTACTTCGACAGCCTGCAGAGTTACGACGCCGCTTACCTCGAGACCATGCGCACCGTCGGCCGCCCGCTGCTATTCACGACGGTGGTGCTGGTGATCGGTTTCTCCGGCTTTCTGATTACCGTTTTCGATGGACCACGGAACTTCTCCATGGCGTCCATGTTCGCTTTTTCCGTGGCCCTCCTGGCCGAGTTCCTGCTCGCACCGGTACTTCTCGCCTGGTTCCAGCCCCTCGGTAAATCCACCGAACCCCTGCCAACCGCCGTTGCTGCAACATGAGGAGACTTGTTATGCAAATTCGATTTATCAGCCTGACCTTAAGCATCCTTGCAAGCCTGGCCGCCTCTGCCAACGCCGAGTCGCCAACGGGAAGGGAAATTGCGGTGAAGATGGACGCGGTGGATACCTCGCTGGACAGCGAACGTACGGCCACCATGGTTATCGAGCGAGGCTCACAGCGCCTTATCCGCGAACTCTCCATGAAGGCGAAAAAGTATGGCGTGGACGAGCGCTCGTTGATCCGTTTCGTGGAACCCGCCGATGTGCGAGATACGCAGTACCTCTCCTGGACCTACGATGCGGTAAATCAGGAAGACGATCTCTGGGTGTTTTTTCCTTCGGAGAATCTGATTCGTCGTATCAGCGGCGGGGGTAAGAAAGGCTCTTTCATGCGCAGCGACTTCGCCAACGAAGACATCGAAAGCCGCGCCGTCGACGACGACGTGCACACCTTCATCGAAACCACCACCTTCGGCGAGCGCGACGTGCACGTCATCGAATCGAGGCCGATCCCGGCCAAAGCCAAGGATTCAAACTACGCCCTCCGCCGCACCTGGGTTGACGCGGAGCGGTGGCTGGCGCTCAAGGTAGAGTACTTCGACAAACGGGACCGCATGATCAAACGCCTGAGTCAGGGGGGCGTGGAAGAGATCGACGGCATCTGGACGGCGACAAAACTGATCATGGAAACGCCCCGGAAAAACTCGCGCACGCTGATGCAGTATTCGGGCGTGCGTTACAACATGGATCTGACCGACAGCGTCTTCGAACAGACGGCGCTGGAACGGTAGAAGCCATGTGGCGCCGGATGCTTGCTGTGGCCGTGCTGACGGCAAGCGCATGCGCCAGCGGAGAGGAAGTCGACCCCTTCGATTTTGATCTTTTGAGCGAGTCCGTGGGCACCGAGTCTCCCTGGGAGATTTCCGGCTACGTCGAATTCAGAAACCAGTACCTCACGGAGCAGGAAGACTGGCTGTCCAACCGATTCTTCGGTCTCATGGACGTGCGCTGGAGCCGCGGACGCTGGCGGGCCCTGGCCATTGCCAGCGCCGAGTACGATCCAGCCACCACAGACTTTCGAGACCCTGAACGCAGCGAGCTTCGAGAAGGCTACTTGCACTACGACGGAGACAGCTGGGATCTGACCGTCGGGCGCATCCGCGTTGCCTGGGGAACCGCAGATGGCGTGAGCACCATCGACCGGGTGAACGCCATCGACCTGCGCGAGCCCATCGCCAATGCCCGCACCGCCTCTCGTCGTCCCTCCTGGCTCATTCGCCTCGAAAAGTCGACGGCCATCGGCATATTCGAAGCGGTCTGGCTGCCCCGGGGTCGGGATCGGAAGCTGCCGGAATTCGGCAGTCCCTGGGAACCGCAAAGCTTGAACGAACTGCGCTCCCTGGAAGCGGCGGGTCTGATAGACCTCACCATCGACGACCCGCATCGGCCGGAAGGCGGGCTGCGCTACCAGCACTTCGGGCGCGGCTTGGACTGGGGTTTGGCCGTCTACAACGGCTACACGGACGTACCCGCCTCCCTGGATGTGGAAGGGAGCAGCGTGCGGCTTTTTCCTGAGCGCATCACCACCTTCAACGTCAACGGCGCTTTCGGCCTGAAAAGCAGCACGCTGCGCGCCGAAATCGCTTACACCCCGGATTTTCCCGAGCAGGGCGAGACTTCCGATCTCTGGCAGGCGGTCATCGGCTGGGATCGCACCGTGCTAACGAACCTTTATCTGAACTTTCAGGCGTTCTGGAACAGCACCGAGGTCACGCCCGACCAGTACGGCATGACCTTCGCGGTCACCCACCCCGTGTTAGATGATGCGGCGACGGTTGGCTTCCGGGGCCAGGCCGCGAGGAACGATGAGTTCTCAGCGGAACTTTTCGCAGACTTTCAGTGGACGGATCGGATCAATCTGCTGCTGCGCTATTTCGTTTTCGAGGGTGAGCCAGGGACGTTGCTCGGCGACTTCGCGGAAAACGACTTCGTGGAGTGCACGCTGCGCTTCTCTTTCTAGCTCAGCGTCTGACCCCTGTTTTGTCCCGAGTGAGGTAGGAGGATCGCGGATGCCCAGACTCAACAAATGGATGGCGGATGGTATGGAGAAGCTGTTCCAGAGCCAGTTCCGTCCCGTCGAAGTGAGCGATACAACCTACTTCTACGATCGCCTCAAGCGCGTCCGATTTCAGGGCGACCTTTCGGGTGCAAGCTTTACGCCCGGCAATGTGATCGAATTCAGAATCAACGACGAAGAGTTCCGCCACTACACGCCCGCGGATCTGGACGTCGAGCAGGGCACCTGCGAGGTGCTTTTCTATTTACACGACTTGGGTCCCGGCAGCCGCTGGGCGGAGGCCCTGGCGGTCGGGGCCAGCCTCAATCTCATGGGGCCGGGTCGAAAAATGAGTTTCCGGACGGACGCGGCCGAGCATCTGCTCTTCGGGGACGAATCCTCGCTGGGTCTTGCGCTGAGCTTTGCCCGCGCTGCAGCGACGACCGGCACCCGCTGTCGTTTCCTGCTGGAACTTGATGACGCAAACAAGACCTGGCCAGACGCTTTGGGTTTAAGCGACGCGACGGTCTTCACTTCGTCTTCCACGCCCGGGGCAGCAGCAAGCCAATGGGTCGAGGACCTCGACGATCAGGCGTGGCACCGGCTCAGCGCCGGTGCGGTCTATCTCACGGGCCAGGCGGCTTCGATTCAGCGTTTGTATCAGCGCCTAAAAAAGCGAGGTCTATCGCGGCAGCGAATTCAGAGTACACCCTACTGGTCAGCGGGCAAGTCCGGGCTGTAGCGGGCACCTGGCACGCAGGCCAGCCACAGCCTCGCGCCTGTGACTCACGGGAATTACCCGCAGACGCTGAATCAGTTGACCGGACTTTCACGGTGAGAACCCTAGCGTCGATGGCGTAACCGTGCGGAAGGGAACCATGTCAGAAGACACTGCCAACTCCGATCTAGAAACCAGTCTGAACGTCTTCGGCGAGCCCCTCGAGCCTTGCTCCGTGGATCCCCTCACCGGCTTTTTCCGCGACGGCTGCTGTCGTACCGGATCGCAGGACCTCGGCAGCCACGTTGTCTGTGCGCGCGTCACCGCCGAATTCCTCGAATTCTCCCGATCCCGCGGCAACGACCTGATCAGCCCCCGACCCGAATACCGCTTCCCAGGCTTACAACCCGGCGATCGCTGGTGCCTGTGCGCCAAACGCTGGGCCGAAGCGCACGCCGCTGGCGTTGCCCCGCCCGTTTGCCTTGCCTCTACGCACCGCAAAGCGATGGAGATCGTACCCTGGGAGCTGCTGAAGGCTGCCGGGCTAGACCTCAACTGAGCAGAAAGCGGCAAACTCGTTGTCGCCTCAGGCACCCGCGGTACATGCCCCGGTCAGAATCATAGGCCAGCGTCGCGGTCACGCCGGCCGACGCGCACGCGCGCCCCGATACTGAAGGGACCTGGGCAGCAGGGCCATCAGCCACGCCCAGACCCGGTTGACCCGGCCATTGATCACAATGAGCTTCCCAGCCATCACTGCCTCATAGCCTTCCTGCGCCACCTCCGCCGCGGACTGCCAGAGGTACTTGGGCATCTTAGACACCCGATCGCGCACGCCCATCACGTCGTGAAACTCCGTATAGGTGAATCCTGGGCAGATGGCACAGCACTGCACACCGCTGTCTCTGAACTCGTAGTCAATAGCGAGGGACATGTCATTCACGTAGCGCTTGATGGCGGCATACAAATTGCCCGGTGTCGCCGGCATCATCGCCGCCAGGGAAGAAACGTTGATGATGCGCCCGTAACCACGTTCAACCATGCCAGGCAGCAGGCGATAACAGAGTTCGAAATAGCTGGTGAGCATGACCTGCTGCATGGCCTGATGCTCATTCCAGCTTACGTCAAGCAGACCGCCGTTGAGCGCATAGCCTGCGTTGTTAACCAGCATATCGACGGAGATATCCGCCTCTTCGAGGAAGGTGGAGACTTGTTCACCGGCCTCCGGATCCGAAAGGTCCAGCGGAAGGATTGTCACAACGGTCTTATATTCAGACTCCAATTGCGAGGCGATCTCCCGGAGCTTGTCCGCCCGACGCGCCACCAGGACGAGGTTGTGCCCATGGCTGGCGAACTCTGCCGCAAAAGCGGCGCCGATGCCTGCCGAGGCACCGGTGATTAATGCGGTGCGTGCCGCTGGGGTAGCCATCGCGGTACTCCTTCTCCATTCTCATCGCGCCCTCGTCTATCGAGAACGCGCTCGATCTCACCAAGGGTTTCTACCGTTCGCTGTCGCACTGCGCCGTTCATACCCGGAAGATCGAGGCAGCAAAGCGCGTGGCTGACGCCACTCTCGGCCAGCACTTCAAACTGCTCGAGCACCGCCGCTTCCGTGCCGGCGATGAGCCTGCTGCTCAATCGATCCGCCGCGGTGGCAGGCGGTACCTGCCCTCGGCCCAACGCTGTCAGCTCCTCAGCGCTGATGAAAAATGAAGGCGTCAGGACCTCTGCCGGTCGTTCAGAAACAATGACGTACACGACTCGTGCGAACTGCAGATCACGGTTCCCGCCCTGTAAACTCCGATGGATAGCGCACCTTGCCGGCACGGTCTCGTCTTCCAGCGGTGGCGACGCCAGCACGCCGCACCGCTGCTCGGCCGCGAAAGCCCAGCCCGCTTCCGCCACCGTAGACGTCCAGACTCTTGTTTCGCCAACAATTGCCCGAACGGCGGCGATGGCCTCGATCAGCTTCGCCTCGTCGTCGGCCTCCGGCTGACTGCCCGCCGGCCGTGCTCCGAGCCCGATATGGGTTCTCCCGGGATGCAGGGCTTCGATCAGCCTCAGATCCTCGACCAGCCGATCCAGATCCCAAAGCCGCACGGGCAGCACGGCGGTCCCAAAGCTGAGTGTCGGCAGTCGGTGCATGAGTGAGGCAATGAACATCAGGGGATTGTTGATGAGCGACTGCGGCGTGTGATGCTCGGTAAACCACACCTGCTCAATCCCGGCAGCAGCCACCGCCTCAAGCTGCATCATGAACAAATCGTGGTCCTGGTGCAGCGGCAGATGAAAGGTCGAGAGACGCATCAGAATCCCTCTCCGTGCAAAGCTCGCTCGGGAGTTTCGAGGCCAGCCTGCGCGGCAATCCCCGTAAGCAGCGCCGAGACTGCCAGCTCGAAGGCTTCCTCAGCGGTGATAAGGCGATGATTCTCCACAAGGGCTCTAAGCTGCGGATATTCCGCGTCGGAATCACGCACCGCGCGCCAGAAGTCATCAAGTTGCACGTGGCCCTTTCCGCCACCTTGAGCGCGCGTTCGCAGCACGTGGTCGAAGGTTGCGTTGATCAGCAGGCGAAAATAGAGAATCCCTTCTGAGGGCGGCACCCCGGCGTCGGTAAAACACTGCAAACCAACTTCCGTAAACGCGAGCTGCCGCGGTGACACAGCGGCAGTCATCGCCGCACGTTTACTGAGCGCAGGCACGGCGAGGAAGGACTGACGCAGCAGCCAAAGGGCTTGCCGGTACCACTCGTACCAGCCAACGCTTGCCGCCGGCAGCGAATCCTCTGCTGGCCAGCAGGAAGCGGCGACCAGCTCGACGAGATGCTCCGTTGAATCCACATAGCGATAGAGCGCCTGGCCAGACACGCCAAGCGCTTTACCTACCGCTCGCAGGGTAACGGTCTCCGGCGGCATGGCGGCAGCCACCGCGATGATCTTCTCGAGGCCCAAAGGTTCCCGCCTGCGCCCTTTGTGACGCGGCCTTGAAGCGGTCGGCGGAGTGACGGAAGGCGAACTTCGGCCCATGAATACAAAACCCCACTGTGCTGCCAGGCACACAAGTTACACGTGTAACTTGTGTGCCTGGCAGCACAGTGGGGTTTTGTATTCATGGGCCGAAGTTCGCCT
>JBCDDI010000106.1:0-9096 GCA_039180365.1 Pseudomonadota bacterium | reverse complement strand
GCATTGATGAGACGGCAAAACCCGAGCAGCACGTGCGCATTGCCCGCTTCCTGATGGAGGGAAGTCGCCCGGAGGGTGCCAAGCTCCTGCAGATTGCCGACCACTTCAACGCGGCGACAAATCCCACGGAGCCGGATCCGGAGCGCCGCGCCGAGGTAGCGCACTACAATCTCCTCGCGGCTCGGGAAACGCTGCGTCAGGGCGTCTTTCAGCAGGCCTATAAGTACTGTCGCTCAGGACTTGCGCTCATCGAGCAACCGGCAGAACCCATCTTCCTCGATCTTTGCCAGTGCGCGGCGGAAGCCGCCTTTTTCTGCGGCGACTTCGAGCAGCTCGACCGGGTACGTGCCGGTGCCCCGAAGCACAACTCCACCCTCGCAGAGATAAAGATTCGCGCGGCCAATGTGCAGAACCACTTAAGCGAAGCCCGGGATCTGACCCTCACGGCGCTGGCCGACCTCGGCTATCGGCTGCCGGCGAACGCTGGCGCGGGTGCGGCCATCCGGCGCACCCCGCGCGACTGGCGGCGCCAGCGGTCGCAGCTGCCCCGGTCCGGCATCATCAACGTGCCATCTTCGCCGTCACTCCTCGAAGATGTGAACCTGCACCAGAGCTTCCGCTTTGTGAGCTATCTGCTGCACACGGGCTACCACCTGGGTATGCGCAACCTGGTGGACTTCACGGACGACGTGCTGGTCCGCTCGGCCCGCTATGGGTACTCGGCGGAAACGGCTTTTGCCTACGCCGCACGGGCCGTGACCAGCATTTCCGAAGACAACGTCCCCGCAGCGCAGGCTTACGCCATGGAAGCGCGAACCCTGGCGAACCTGTTTCCCAACGAGGCTTCTTCGATTCGGGCCCTGACGCTCCTTGCGGGCCTCGTGGACCCCTGGTCGAACACGCTGGATCACACGCTGTCGCTCCTCTCGGAGAACATCGGCCGCAGCATGGCGCGCCAGGATTTCGAATTTGCCGCCACCGCCAGCGCCTGCTTCGCAGCCAACGCTCTGCTCCGGGGAATGGAGCTGTCGAGCCTGAAGCGGGAGCTGACCCAGCAGATCAGCGACATCGCCCAGTTCCGGCACATCACCGGTATCAACATTACCCACTTTGTGCTGCAGATCGTCGGCAGCCTCCTGGGGCAGAACGAATCGGAAGGGCGCGGCGATCGCGAACTCACCATCACCAACGGCGAAGACGTAGTCGCGCACGCTTATGTCTATGTGCTGCGGCTCTACTTCGCCACGCTCTTTAATGATTTCCGCGGCGCAGAAAATGTGCTCGACCTCGCCGCTCAGTACGTGGGCGCCCTTGCCGGTTCGCCCCTGGTCGGCACCTTCAAACTGGCAGAGGGCCTTGTGTCCCTGCGTTCAGAGTCGGCTGCGGGTCGACGCGTGGCGCGCCGCAACCTGCGCGAGCTGAAACGCTGGGAGAAACAGGGGGCCGCTCACGTCGCCTCGAAGCGCATGATTCTGCAGGCCGATCTCGCCTGGCGGAGTGGCGCCACGACCAAAGCCCTCGAGTATTTTGAGGTGGCCGCCGACCGGGCCCGACGCCACGGCCAGGCCAATGACGAAGCGCTCGCCTATGAGCTTGCGGCACGAGCCTGCGAAACCCAGGGCCGAGCCGACTTCGCCCGCCTCTTCGCCCGGAACGCCTACCAGGCTTATCTGCGCTGGGGCGCCACGGCCAAGGCCAATCAGCTGGAACGCGAGTTCCACAATCTGATCACCGATCATCTCTCCGTGACCGCCGGCAGCACCCTGTCCGTCGGCGATCTGGCGGATCTCACGGTGCGGGACTTTCAGGCGAACACAGAGAGCTTCGAGTCCACGGAGTTCAACGAGCGCATCGTTGATACAACCACGGTGCTTCGAGCCGCTCAGACCATATCCGGAGAAATTCTCCTGGATAAGGTGCTGACCAAGCTGCTACGCCTGGCGCTGGAACACGCCGGCGCCCAGAAAGCCTGCATGCTGCTCTCCCATGACAAGCGCCTCTACCTGGAGGCCATCGCTTCCGTTGACGGCGGCGCCACAAGGCGGGTCACCCCGTCGGAGCCGCTGGAAGCCACGGACGAAGTTCCTGAATCGATTATTCAGTTTGTCGGTCGGACGAAAGAACCGCTGGTGCTCTCGGATGCCACCGCCGAAGACGTCTTCACGCAGGATCCTTACGTGAAGCGGCTGCAGCCACTCTCCGTGCTCTGCCTGCCCATCATTCACCGCGGCGATATCACCGGTATTCTCTACGTGGAGCATCGCTGGCTGACGGGCGTGTTCACCTCGCAGCGCGTGGAAGTACTGGCGCTGCTCGCCTCGCAGGCCGCCATCTCCATCGAAAACGCCCGCCTTTATGCAGACCTGCAATCCACTCAGGATGAGTACCGGGCGCTCTACGATAACGCCATCGAGGGCCTGTTCCGGATCAGCCCGGACGGCCTGCTCGTGAGCGCCAACCCGACGCTGGCACGCATTCTCGGCTTTACGAGCATCGATGCGCTGCAGGACGAATACCGGGATCTCATCGACCGGGTGTTTCTCACCAACGAGCAGGCCGGTCAGTTCCTCTCGGCGCTGGAAGATCAGCAGCTGGTCAACGGCTTCGAAGCGCAGGGTGTTACCCGCGATGGCCGCACTTTCTGGATGGCGCTGACGGCACGGCTCAACCACGATCCGGAGCAAGGTGATTACATCGATGGCTCGCTCATCGATATTTCCGAGCGCATGGAGCGTGAGCAGGCGGACAAACAACGGCAGATCGCCGAAGCGGCGACGCAGGCGAAGAGTGAGTTCCTCGCCAACATGAGCCACGAGATCCGCACGCCCATGAACGCCATCGTCGGCTTCTCCAAGCTTGCCCTCGAATCAAGCCTCGATCGTAAACAGCACGAATACGTCACTTCGATCCGTAACGCCGCGGAAAACCTCCTTAACCTCGTCAGCGACGTCCTCGACTTCTCAAAGATCGAGGCCGGTAAGCTTGTGCTCGAAGCTCGACCCTTCAAGCTCGCAGACACGCTCTCGGAAGTTGAGCGCCTGTTCCGCACAGAGGTGCGCCGCCGAAACCTCGCCTTCACGATCGAAGACCACACGCCCGAACACCGGGGTTTCCCCACGGACGGCATGCTGGTTGGCGATGCGCTGCGAATTCAGCAGGTGCTCGTGAATCTGGTGGGGAACGCCGTGAAGTTCACGGAGTCCGGCGGTATTACCCTGTCCGCCGAGGTCACCGCCGCCGCACGCGGTCAGCTTGTGCTCACGCTCGCGGTGACTGATACGGGCATCGGCATCAGCGAAGACAATCTCGCCCGACTCTTCGAATCCTTCGAGCAGGCGGAACGATCGACAACGCGCCGCTACGGCGGTACCGGCCTTGGCCTCACCATCTCGGAACGGCTCGTTGATCTCATGGGCGGCGAGATCAACGTCAGCTCAACGGAAGGGGAAGGCTCCTGCTTCCAGTTCACCGTCTGCGTCAGCGTGCCGGACGTCGAAGATCTCCGCGCCGCGGAAAGGAACGAACGCCGCGCGGGAGACATTTCGCTCGCCGGTCGGCGCATCCTGGTCGCGGAAGACAATCCCATTAACCAGCAGCTGGCCCTCGAGTTTCTCCAGCGCCGAGGGGCCGAGGTGCACATCGCCGAGAACGGTCGGGAAGCAGTCAACAAGGCCACAGACGCCCACTACGATGTGATCCTCATGGACATTCACATGCCGGAGCTCGACGGCCTGGAAGCCGCGGCCATTCTGCGCCGGCAGGCCCTCGATGTGCCGATCATCGCCGTCTCCGCGGACGCCCTCGCCGAAAGCAAGGCTGCAGCCGTGGACGCGGGCTGCAACGCCTACATCACCAAACCCATCGATTTCGACACCATGCTCTTCGAACTCGACGATCTGCTGCCGGGCATCGAGGAAAGCGACCTGCCACTACGACGTCGGGCCAGCGACCGGGCCGAGGAACAGACCCTCGATGAAGCCGTGGAGGCAGCAATCCAGGCCATGCCGATTCAGCGCCTGCCGGGTATCGACATCGGTCAGGCCATTCGCGGCCACAACGGCAACATCAAACTCATGGTTAAGCTCATGGGCGACTTCGGCACCTACTACGGCGACGCGGGTGCGAAAATGCGTGGCTATGTCACGCAGGATCAGTTCGAAGAAGCCGAGCGGCTGGCGCACAACCTTCATGGGGTGGCCGGGAGCTTTGGAGCGAAGCGCTTGAAAGACGCCTCGAAAACGCTGGAGCTCGCCATTGCTAATGGGGACGATAAGAACCTGATCGGGCTGGTGCAGAGTTTTGAGGTGGCGTTGACTGAGGTGTTGGAGTCTACGGAGGCGATGGCGCGGGATGAGGTTAAGCTCAGAGCCAGCGATTACTCCTAGATCCCTGTTCTCTGCTCCTCACATTCATTGAATCGTCTCGGTCCCCTTCGACCGCTTTCAGTTTTCCCTCAGTCTGTTGATCGATACTTACCCGCAGCTCGGCCCGGGTTGTAGTTGCTGGGGACGCTCGACTGGCTGCGCCAGTCACCATCCCTGGGCGCTCAGGCGCGGGCCTTCCCTGGCCCGCGACTGCCCCATCAAGCCCAACCTGAGGCGAAGCTGCTGCGTGGTTCAGTTATTCAGGTTTACTCTGCGCCGGAGGCCTGCAAATTTGCGGATCGGTTCTCGGACGTTCTGACAGGGGCGTGTTAGCGTCAGACGGAAGTGCCTGACGGCTCGACCCCGGAGCGCGCGCCATGGAATGGCTCGGCCAAGCATTCGACATCATCTACACCAGCTTCTTCGCCGAGCTCTCTGCAATGGGTTTCCTGTTCGGGCTGGCGATCTTCGCCGTTGGCCTGCTGATCACGGTACTCTTTGTTGCTTCTCGCGTATCCGGGTTTCGAACGACCGGCACCGTGCTTGGCGCCATCGAGGTATCACGTTTGAAGATCAGAGATCGGGACGGGGAGCGGACCAGGAAGATCACGAAGTCGCTCTTTCCTGTCTACGAATATCAGGACTCCGGTGGCGAAGTGAAACAGACCGCAGGCAGCGAGGGAGGAACCTTCACAAAAAGGTACCGCACCGGCCAGGCCGTGAATCTGATCGTTCGTGAAGGAGACGACCGCAACGACGTTTACGACGCCGACGCCCGCACCATGCTCTACTTGGGTCTCGGCTGCCTCACTACCGGTGGTCTGGTGATGGCCTCGGTGGGCAGTTTTGCGGCCGCCATCGGCGCCAGCGTGGTGTCCGTGCTGATCGCGCTTCTCGTGCGCGCTCTCATCGTGTTCGTTGAAGATCTGTCGAATCGGAAAAGCGGTTCAAAGCTGATCGATACAAGCCGACGCGCGAGCCTGGATAAGTCGTTCACACCCGACGATCTAAAGCCCATCGAGCACTTTCAATAGTTGGCCACCGTCCCCTGCTCTGCCAGACTCATGAAGGCGCCTCACACCGCACAAACACTACCAGCAGGACGACCAGTCCACGGTGGCAAGATCCGCCAGCACAGCCGGCTCGCTCACGAGACCGCTAAGGCGTTCGGGCCGGGCTGACCAGCCGGCCGCAAGACCCGGGCGCTGCCGAACGCGCTCGTAGAGCGCATCAAGTTTCGGCAGCTCCGCGAGGAACAAGCCCGCCTGCTCGCCACAGACATGCTTCAGATCAACAACAGCTTCCATGGCGTAATAGTCAGCGAAGGACGGCGCTTCGCCACCGAAGTAGGGCTGCTCGTGTGGCACGAAGGCGTCAAGGCGTCGATACTTCTCGGAAGCCCAGGTCAGCGTGGCCGCCGCGGCGGCACTACCACGGACCGCGGCGAGGGCCCAACTGCGCGTCTCTGCCGCCGCCGACTGCGCCATAGCATCCCGGAGGTCTCTCGGGTCTTCCAGGTTGCGCACAGGCCCGAACTTCTGCTGCAGGTAGTGGATGATCACTTCCGTTTCGACGATCATCCGCGCCCCGTCACGTAGCACAGGCAGCGTCCCGAAAGGACCGGTTTTCGCTGCATCGGCTTTCAGCGCCGGCCAGCCTGGGTTACCTTCCGTGCTTTCCAGCTGCTCATCGTCGAACTCGATCGCCCGGTCGAGGAAGAAGTCTCGAAGCGGCTGACCGCGCCCCCTGCAGTCCCAGTAAAGCAGCGTCAGAGACATACCGAGTACTCTCCAATCACGGCACTCCTACCGCTAGCGGCCAGACCTCTGTTCAGCGTTCCGCCGTCGCGTCATAGGTGATGTCCTTAAGCGACAGCACTGCCGCGCTATCGAGACTCAGCCCGACAAAATCGAAGAGATCCGTACCCCCGAGATGCGACGGCACCACATGGCGAAGGCTCCGGGCGATGTTCTCAACCCGGCCCGGCGCCTCGCGATCCCAGCCGGCGAGCATCTCTTTGATCACCTGTCGCTGCAGGTTCTCCTGGGAGCCGCAGAGGTTGCAGGGAATGATCGGATAGGCGCGCACGTCCGCATGCCGGGCGATGTCCTTCTCCCGACAGTAGTAGAGGGGCCGGATCACCATGTTCGCGCCGTCGTCGCTCTTCAGTTTCGGCGGCATGGCCTTCAGGCGTCCGCCGTGGAAAAGATTGAGGAACAGCGTTTCGACGACGTCATCGAGGTGATGGCCAAGGGCGATTTTCTGCGCGCCGATCTTCTTCGCGTGGCTGTAGAGAATGCCGCGGCGGAGCCGGGAACAGACCGGGCAGGTGGTTTTGCCTTCCGGCGTCAGGCGTTTGACCACCGAGTAGGTGTCTTCTTCGAGAATCGTGTACTCGATGCCGAGGTTGTCGAGATAGGTAGGCAGCACGTCTTCCGGAAAACCGGGCTGCTTCTGGTCCAGGTTTACGGCCACCAGCTCAAAAGCAATCGGCGCGTTGAGCTTCAGGCTCATGAGCACGTCGAGGAGCGTGTAGGAGTCCTTGCCGCCGGAGAGGCAGACCATGACTTTATCGCCGTCTTCGATCATGCCGTAGTCGACGATGGCGTTACCTACCTGACGACGCAGCTTCTTGGCGAGCTTGTTCTGTTCGTAGCGGGCCTTCTCCGCGGCGCGGCTCATGATCGGTCCCAGTCAGTACTTTCAGGGGGCGCTAGTTTAAACCGCGCAGCACCGCAATGGGGGGTGCGGAGACGAGCTTTCTCGTACCGAAGATGCCGACCACAAGAATCAGCAGCGCGCCGATCACCGGGCCGACAAGCCAGACCCAGGGATGCACTTCACCGCCGAGCTGGAAGACCTGAGTCTGCAGAATAAAGACCGTCACCTCAGCGCCGACCACGGCCACAATGCCCGCGAAGAGGCCGAGGGCGATGAACTCCGCCGTCAGCGAGCTGGCGATGAGCTTGCGGGTGCCGCCAAGGGTACGGATCAGCGCGTGTTCGCTCATGCGCGCATCGCGGCTCGCATGAATGCTGGCAATGAGCACCAGACACCCCGAGGCCAGCACGAGTCCGAGTACCAGCTCCACGGCCTGGGTCACCCGCGCGATAATGCTCTGCACCTGGGCGATGATGGCATCCACCTCAATCACGGTGATTGTCGGGTAGCGGGAGAGCAGATCGTTTAAGAAGAGTTTGTTGTCCTTCTCGAGATAAAAGCTCGTCATGAAGGTGGCCGGGAAGCTCTCGAGGGCGCCGGGGGAGAAGATGATGAAGAAGTTCGGGCGCATGCTCTCCCAGTTGAGGCGGCGGAGATTCACCACTTCCACATCGATGGATTGACCGGCGATGTCGAAGGTCAGGGTGTCGCCGATCGAGAGGCCAAGGTCCTCGGCGTAGTCGTCTTCCAGGGAAACCACGGCCCGGTCGTCTTCCGGCGTCCACCAGTCGCCGGCAACCAGCGTGTTGTCCTCGGGCATGTCCGCCGCCCAGGTGAGATTACGTCCGGAGCGAAGCCGCGGCCCGTCGCCCATCTGCGACCGGTGTTCGGCTTCCCAGACTTCCGCGTCAATGCCGTTTACGGCGGTGACCCGACCGCGGATCATCGGAAAGAGGCCGCCCTGCTCGCGGCTGTTGGCCTCGATCATGGCGCCCATGGGCTCCACGTCGTTCGGCGAGATGTTCAGCACAAAGTGATTCGGCGCGTTCTCCGGTACCTGCGAGCGCCATTCATCCAGCAGCGCCGTACGCAGCAGGAGCAGGATCAGGAGCAGCATGATGGCCAGGCCGAAGATCAGAATCTGCGCAATGTTCTCCTTGCGACGGCGCTGCAGGCCCGCCAGGGCCAAGCGCAGGCCGCTGCCCGCCTGCATGCCGACAACCCGGCCGCTGCGCAGCATCACGCTCGCCATGGCGCCGAAGACAATAAGCGCACCGAGGGTGCCGATGAGCGTCCAGGCGGTGAGGAAGAAGCTGCCGCTGTACCAGATCAGGAGCCCGAGGCTGCCGACGGCGGCGGCACCGTAGGAGAGAATCTGCGACGGCGGCGCAGCACCGACGTCGCGGCGGATCACCCGCATGGGCGAAATGTTCTTCAGATGCAGGAGCGGCGGCAGCGCAAAAGCCATGGCACAAATCAGGCCGGTGACCGCGCCGAGCAGGAAAGGCCGTACGCTCGGCGCCGGAAGCTGCACGGGAATGATGCTCTGCAGCAGGGCAACGATGGCGAGATGCAGCCCTGCGCCGACCAGGAGCCCGAGGGCAACGGCGACAATACCCACGGTCCCCAAGAGCCCCAGATAGGAGCCCAGCACCTGATTCGGGGTCGCCCCGAGCGTTTTCAGGACGCCAACATGGTCGTAGTGGCGCTGCGCGTACCGGTGCGCGGACAGGGCCACGGCAACCCCGGCCAGCAGCACGCCCAGCAGACCGCCAAGGAGCAGGAAGCTCTCTGCACGCTCAAGGGCGGAGCCAATGGTCGGGCTCGATTCGCGGATGCTGCGCCACCAGTAGTTGGGGTCTTCGCCAAGATCGAGGGTCGTGCGGAGGGCTTCAAGATCGGCATCTTCGCCTCGAAGCAGGAGCCGATAGGACAGACGGCTGCCGGGTTGAACCACTTCAGTGGCCGGCACGTCCTCGATGCGCATGAGCAGCCGCGGTCCGAGGTCGTACATGCTGCCGCCGCGATCCGGTTCGCTCGTCAGCACCCGGCTGATGCGGAGCCGAGCCAG
>JBCDDI010000105.1:0-9158 GCA_039180365.1 Pseudomonadota bacterium | reverse complement strand
GGATAACAGCCCAACCATCAGCCCCGACGGACGTTATCTCGCCTGGACCGGTTGGGACGACGCCTATCGCGGCTACGAAAACGCACTCCTCTACGTTCGAGATCTTGTCAGCGGCGAGACGGAGGTGCTCACCGCCGACCTTGACCGCAGCGTATCGAACCCAACCTGGTCCTCCGACTCCCGTTCCATCTATGTGCAGTATGAAAACAGTGGCTCGGAAACCCTTGCTCGCGTCGATCGCAACGGTCGGATCCGCACGCTGGCAACGGACCTGGGTGGTACCGCCATGACGCGCCCCTACACGGGCGGCGGCTTTCACGTCAGCCGCAATACCATCGCCTACACCCGGGGCACAGCAGCACGACCAGCGGAGCTTGCGGTGCTGCGTCAGGGCGATCCCGTAAACCACACCACCCTGAACGAAGACCTCCTCAACCATCGACGGCTCGCTGAAGTGGAAACCGTGAGTTTTCCCTCGCGGCTCGATGGCCTGCCCATCGAGGCCTGGATTGCCAAGCCGCCGGGCTTCGATCCGGAACAGGAGTATCCGCTCATCCTGGAAATCCACGGTGGGCCCTTCGCCGCCTACGGACCACATTTCTCGAGCGAAGTGCAGCTCTACGCGGCGGCCGGCTACCTGGTGGTCTACGTAAACCCCCGCGGCTCAACGAGCTATGGCGCCGATTTCGCCAACGAAATTCATCACGCCTATCCCGGCGGCGACTTCGACGATCTCATGAGCGCCGTGGACTACGCCCTCGAACAGGGTTACGTGGACGAAGAGCGACTCTACGTCACCGGCGGCAGCGGCGGCGGTATTCTCACGGCCTGGATCATCACCCACACGGACCGGTTCCGTGCGGCCGTAAGCGCCAAGCCCGTGATCAACTGGTATTCCTTTGTGCTGACGGCGGACAATGCCGCTTTCTTCAGCCGCTACTGGTTTGAACGTCCGCCCTGGGAAGATGCTCAGGCTTACCTCGACCGCTCACCGCTCAACTTCATCGGCGATGCGAACACACCCACCATGCTCCTCACCGGTGAGGCGGACCTGCGCACCCCTATCTCCGAATCAGAGCAGTTCTACACGGCCCTGAAGCTCAAGGGCGTGGACTCGGCCCTCGTGCGCATCCCCGAGGCATCACACGGCATTGCCGCACGACCGAGCCATCTCATCGGCAAAGTGCAGCACGTGCTGGCCTGGTTCGAACGTTACGGCGGCGTAAGCCCCGCAGAGGGAGACAAAGAAGACTGAACGGAGTCCAGCCTGCCGGTCACGCCTGAAGCCTGCACCGGCAAGGCTCGCGCATCAGCCGGAACCCCCAAGGCGCTCGGCTGCGCCAGCGTCGAGCAGTGCTTCCAGGCCGTCGAGCTCTGCATCGCAGCGGTACAGGCGCCGACGCTCCCGGCTGACAATGGCGCGGAACAAGCGTTCCCGAAAAGCCGCCACCTCTGATTCGCTGAAGCACTCGGGCGCAATCCCGAGCAGCAGATCCAGCAACCGGTCGGCGCCATTCAGGCGCCCCCAGAGATAGTCGTGTTCACGGAACTCGCGATTAAAGAAACCGAGAAAGCCCATGAAACTCCGGCTCTTCAAGCCTTCGAAGGCGGGCTCGAGGCTCGCTGAGTCCTGCGGGCTGATCCGCGCCACCTGAATGCGGGTCAGGGGATCCGGGCCAAGCTCCATAGTCCCCGGCGCATAAAGCAGTACGTCATAGATGGGAAAGCCGGCATAGTCCGCGAGAAAAGCCTCGCGCAGCGGGTCCCCGCCGAGGTCGGCCACAAACTGCTCGAAGGCTGCGTCGAGCGCCCGGTCCAGGGACTTCAGATTCAGCGCACCCGCCAGCCCGGTCAGGAGTTCACCGGCGGCCTCACGATCAAGAGGGATATTCCGGGCCGCAAGATAGAGCCGTTCGATGAGCGCGTCGTCGAACAGATTAGCGCCGGACAGGGCTCGCCGGAATTCATAAAGCTCATCGAGATAGCCGTAGGCCACGGGCTTGAAGTTGCCGATGGCCTCCCGCGCCTGCTCCGAGAGACCTTCGGCGCCGTGCTGATTCAACCGTCGGATCACAAACTGCAGGCGCCGGATCCGATAAGTGACGTCGAAGCGATCGAGGAAGTCATGCTCGAGATTGCTGCGCTTTTGCGGCTCCTCCACGTGCCACCAGCCTTCGATGGAGCTCGCCATCTGCCGGCGGGTTTCTCCACTGTGCGGATCTTCCGCGAGCACCACCCACTCCTCCATGAGGGCATCGGTGAGGCGCCAGACCCGGCGGCGCAGATAGCCCGCGTAGGCGGCGCCCATATCCTCCGCAGCCCGTTCGAGGAGCCGGTCCCGGAGATAGGCGATCAGCGCTGCGGTTATGGCCCCACCGCCATGTTCGGCGAGGAGGGCGGCGACAAGGCCGATAACCCGCGGTTGTTCCGCATCCACCAGGCGGCGGTTGATCTGCACGCGCCGGTCCTGCTCAACAATTTCCTCGAGCTCATCGAGAATCGGCTGATTCCGGGGAATCGTCGACAGGGCCGCGTGAATGGTGCCGAGATAGCCAACGCTCTGCTCGGGATCAGCCGGCGGCTCCACCTTCGGATCAGGTTCGATATAGAGCACAAAACGATCAACGTGCCGGTCCGCGGGACGCTGCGCCAGGGCGGCCATAGCAGCGTCGAAGGGCTTGTTATTGACAATCCCGCCATCGACAAAAAGCCGACGCCTCGGATCGAAAGCCTGGGCGGCGGGACGATCGTGTTCCACGAGCAGGCTCTGGGTCAGGAAACGCTCTTCCCCGGGCCAGGAGCGACCGCGCTCTTCAAGCACGCCCATCAGTTCCGCGTGCGTAAAAGGGGGAAACGCCCCGGCAAAGGAAGAGCTTGCCCGGGCCGCCCAGACCAGGGCGGGCAGATTGTCATCGTTGAAGTCGCAGTCACCGTCTCCCTGATGCGTGAGCTGGCAGTAGGCGGCGTGAGCCCGATCGCTTGCCACGAGTTCTTCATTCAGGCGCAGTCGATTCGGGTAACCGGCAAGGTCCGTGACGCTCGCATACACATCAAGGCGCTGACCCTTCGGTAGCAGGCTCGAGCCCGCGCGCCGTGATTCCTTCATGGCTTCGAGAGCATCGAAGAAGTGTGCGGACAGCCGGGCGCCGGAAAAGGGCGGTTCGAACCAGGAAGAGCGGACGAAGCGGGCCAGCTTGTCGCGGGTTTCCTCCTTCTCGCCGATCTCCGGCGGCAGCCAGCGCGCGAGGAGCCGGAGGATCGGATAGAGATACCACTTCTGCCAGCTGCGCCGGGCTTTGGCCAGATAGTCAACGTCCGCTTCGTTCAGCCAGAGCGGGGTCTGCACGTCGAGCTTGCCGTCGTCGACGATGGCCTTGCCGAGCATGACGCCGTTAATGGCACCGGCGGAGGCGCCGGCAATCACATCCACCACCACCCGGAAGTGGTAGCGCGCATTAATCTTCTTCAGCACGTCAAAATAGACGGCTTCCGTATCGAACTCGCGATGGTCCGGCCCGCGCCCGTAGCTTTCACTCTGCGCTCGGTCCCGGCCCAGCTCATGAAACACCTTCGACGCCCGGACCAGCTTCAGCAGTTCCTTCGTCACCCCGTGCATGTACACGGCGAGGGAGGCACCGCCATAGATCACCACGGCGAGGCGCAGCTCGCGCTTGATCATGGCAGCACGGTCCCGAGGGCAGGCACGGTGCGTCTCAGTCCGGCAACCCCAGTACGCGCTTGGCGATGATGTTGCGCTGGATCTCGTTCGAGCCTGAGTAAATGGACCCGGCTCGGTAGTAGAGCCAGTTGCGGACCGTTGTCAGTGCGGCCGGACTGAAATGGTCACCGTCGGCAACGGGCCCGCTCGTACCGCGCATGCGGATCAGCAGATCGTAATAGTCCTGCTGCAGCTCACTGCCGTAGACCTTGAAGATCGAAGTCACAGGACCCGGGGTGCCGCCATCGGATTCTTCCACGGCCCGCCGTTGTGCGAGGCGGAAGACGTGGTTGTTCATCTCGTAGGCAAGAAGCTCCGTGCGGTAGGCATCATCATCGATGCGCCCGTCGTTTACGCCGAAGCGCTCCCGGGCCTCCGCCACGAGGGAGCTTGAGTCGCTGTCCGCGCTGCCCGATACGAGGGACTCCATGCCGGAACGCTCGTGCTGCAGCAGGCGCTTGCCGACCGTCCAGCCTTTATTCAGCTCGCCGACGAGATCTTCTTTTTTGGCGATGGCATTGTCGAAGAAGGTCTCATTGAACGGAGAATCGCCGCTGATGAGGCGGATCGGCTTCACGGTGACGCCGTCCTGATCCATGGGCAGGAGCAGGAAGCTGATGCCTTCGTGCTTTGGCGCTTCGGGGTCCGTGCGCACGAGAATGAACATCCAATCCGCGTTGTGCGCCCCGGAGGTCCAGATCTTCTGGCCGTTGATTACGAAGTGATCGCCGGCGTCTTCCGCCCGCGTGCGCAGGCTCGCAAGATCCGATCCGGAGCCTGGCTCCGAATAGCCCTGACACCATTCCACCTCGGCCCGGGCAATGCGCGGCAGGTGCTGCTGTTTCTGCGCCTCCGTGCCCATCTCCAGGAGCGTTGGGCCGATCATGGAGGTGCCGAAGCTCGACAGAGCCGGCCGGGCCTGAATGCGCCCCATCTCTTCGAGGAGCACCACGTACTCCTCCTTCGAGAGACCGCCACCGCCGTATTCTTTCGGCCAGTTCGGCACGGTCCAGCCTTTCTCGACCATGCGCTCGAGCCAGAGCCGGGTGTCCGTATCTTCAATGGTGATCTTGCTCGAACCGTTGGAAATCGGCCCCGGCCCGCGGGCTCCGGCCGGGCAGTTCTCTGCCAGCCAGGCCCGGGTTTCGGCGCGAAAGTCTTCCAGCGATGCCATGAATCTCCCCAAAATTCGCAAAGGATCCGGCATTCAACAACAAAAGCAGACGCGATGGAAACGCTCCGCACGAGGACGCAAAAGACACTTTAGTTGCTCATATCTTTAGTAAGAGGGTGGCGCCGATTGTGACTCCGTCCACGATGCAGAACGGGCCGCGGAGCGATAATTCCCACCATGCGTAAGTCAGACGCCAACGACTCGACCTACTTCCGTTCCCGGGACCGCGTGTTCTGTCAGAACGGCAAGTGGTTCTTTCAGACCCGCGAGGACGACCACGGACCTTTCGCCACCCGCGAGGCTGCAGAAAAGGACCTGATCCGCTACATCGAGGAGATGAGCTTCTTTGATGGTGTCCAGAACGGCACAAGCACCGGCAGCCCCAACCTCGCCGATCCCGACTTCGCCAATTTCTCGCTCGTCGACAAAGACGCCTGACCCTCAGCCCACGCCATGAAATACTGATGGCCTTCTGCCATTGGTAAAGCTGCCATGCCACGTCCCTTCCTGCGCATCCGCGTTGCCCTGCAGACGTTGTCGCTCAGCCTGGGACTCTTGTTGGGCGCCTGCGCGGGACCCACGCAGGTGATTACCACCGACTTCACACAGGTGAGCGGCGTCTATCTCATTGCCTACGTCGACCGGGCCGATATCCGCGAGCGCCTCGAGCTTCAGTTTGTTGAGGATCTCGAAGCCCGCGGCATCCGCGCCGTCGCAAGCGCGCCGGATCTCCCGGATATCAAGGCGGCGCGCCCGAGAGACATGGTCCGCGCCGCGAACGGCCACAGCGTGGCCGCCATTATCATCGTTAATCGGGTCGCCGCTGACGGCAGCGGCAGCATCATCGAGGCCGAGGAGCGCGTCCGTCCGGCGGATCTGCCCGCCTACTACGAAATCACGAGCAGCGAGGTCGACCGCTACACGGACGGAGAACCGATCTTTGCCGAGGCCAATGGTTTTCTGGTCGACGGCAACCGCACCCGACGGTTCTGGACCGGCACAACCTGGACGCTGGCCGGTGATGACGATGCGGTCATCGGCAACGTCAGCGCCACCATTGCCGACGAGCTTGATCGGGCCGGCCGCGAGTTCCGCGACTACTCAAGGCCTATTCAGTAGAGAGCCGTAAAGGTCCCGACGCAACCCCGCGTTCAGTTGGAGGCTGCGGACTCCAGAAGCACTCGCCGCTCAGCGACGCTGCGGCAGCAGAGCTATGCCCGCCGTGTGCCGTTTGACGATCTCCGCGTAAGTACCATCTTCTTTCATCGCGACGATGGCCTGATCGAAGGCGGCGACGATCTCATTGGCTTTCGGGTTCAAGCGGCTGACCCCAAGACGCAGGGCGCGTCGGGCGAGGGGTTTGGAAAGCATGGTGAACGCTGAAACATCCTCGGGCATAAATACCGAAATCTGATGCAGGATCGACCACTTGTCGCCAACGATCACGTCGAGACGACCCTGCCGGAGCAGCAGCAGGTTCTGGATAAGGTGGTTGTTCACCACCCGGTAGAGATCCGGATGGTTATCAAACTTATCGTCGTAGGCATATTCGCGAACCACACCGATGCGCAGACCCGTCAGATCTGACAGGGTCCGGTAGTCGACGAGCACCCCGCGCCGGGCGAGAAAGACAATGTCGTTCAGCAGATAGGCCTCGCTGAAAATCAGGTCATCCAGGCGTCGCTCGCTCTGCCAGACGGCGGCGACGACGTCATAAACCCCCACGGCTGTGCCTTCGTAAGCCCGAGTCCAGTTTTCCACGCTTTCTTCGATCTCGAAGCCCGCCCGGCCGAGCGCCGTTCGCACGAGGTCGACCGCAAGGCCACCGTTCTCGAGCTCCGGATCGAGATAGGGTGACCAGAGGCTGCCCGTGACCCGCAGCGTTTCCGCCTGTACGGCCGGCCCGGATAGCAGCAGCAGAGCGCAGACAAAGGCCCTGATAAATCCGCTGCCGGTGATGGATCGTCTCCTCAAAACAGTTACTCCTCGGTGCGCTGGGGTTGCGCGTTGTACATGGAAACCAGTCGCGCGATCAGGATGGCCACGTAGAGCTGACCAATCAGCGCCTGCACATAGGCCAGTGTCGCGGCGACGTGGGTTTTCGGCGTGATGTCGCCATAACCCAGCGTCGTCATGGTGACGAAGCTGTAGTAGACCATGGATTGGGTAGCATCCTGGCCATCGTGTTCGAGTATGCCCCCGGCAAAGGCGCCAGGATTCAGCGAGAGCAGGGACGAATAGAGAAAGGCGAAGAGCATCCCGAAGAGCACATAAACGTTGATGGCTGCCCAAAGCGTTTCGCCGGTGACCCGGGTCTGCTCAACCAGCAGCGCCCGGGAGATGAGCACAATCAGGGCCAGAAAAAACGCGGCGCCAATCATATGGGCGAAGAAATTCACCTCCGGGCTCCCAACGCGCGTCGAGTAGTAGCCGACAGTCACCATGAGCAGCGCCAGGGAAATGGTCACCACCCGCTGCAGGGTGTTTTTTCCCGTTGCCAGTGGTCCACTGACAATCAGCATGGCGAGGATGGCATAGGTGAGCACCCGGTTGTCCGGCACAAAGGCATCAGCCAGCAGGTAACAGATCAGCGATACAGCGAGATAGCGCTGTTTGCCGACATAGTCGACGACGTCCTCTACGAATGGCATAGCGGATGGCCTTGGGAAACTGGGCGGATTATCGACGGATGCGCTCACCGCCTCAACGCGGCTAGAATCGCCGCTCCAAACGGAGTTTCCATGGTCGGCATCTTTCAACGACGCACTCAGCAGCCTCTCGCGGCGCCTAACCCATTCCGGGCGTTTGTCGTCACGCTCGCAGCGGTGCTGAGCCTCGGCGCCTGTGCAACGAGTCAGCCGACCGCTTCGGATACAGCGACCAACGAGCCAGCGCGCATGGATCGCAGCGGCACCCTGAGCTACGACGGTCTGACCCCGCTTGAAGACACCCTCATGTCCCGGGTCTGGGTTCGGGACGGCTTCAGCCTCTCCGAATATCGGAAAGTGATTCTTGAAGGCGCCGGTATCCGCTACCGGCCCGTAACCCGCACCCTCGCATCGGGGCAGGAGAGCGCGGCCACGGAGTTTCCCATCTCAGCGGCCCAGAAGGCCGAGCTTGAAGCACTGATCACCGAAGAATTCGATCGCGCCCTTGACCGACTGACGCTGCCGGAGGTCACAGCACCCGGTCCGGACGTGCTGCTGGTCCGTGGCTTCATGCTCGACGTTGTGTCGCGCATTCCGCCACAAGAGGCGAGCAGCGACCGCTATTTCATCGACTCCGTGGGTCAGGCGACCTTTGTGGTGGAGCTCATTGATTCCCAGACCGGCACCGTGCTCGTGCGAGCAGTGGATACCCGCTCGGCCATCGCCCCGGGTGATGCGACCACAAGCTCAAACGCCGCCACCAGTCAGGCGCAGGTTCGAGCCCTGATCGCGCGCTGGGCCGACCTGCTGGTTGACGCTCTGAACGACCTCACCGCCATCGACGAACTGCAAGGAGCCTGAACATGGCCGCCACCTCATACCCGCGCAAGGACATGCCCGCCCGCTGGGCTGCGGCCCTGTTCGCCCTGCTGCTGACCGGCCTCTTAGGCGCGTGCACCGCCAAGCCAACGGGCTACAGCGACTTCGACATCGACACGGATTTCTCGGGCTTCAAAACCTTTTCTTTTGTGCCCGGTAACACCCTCGTAGTGGCCTCCCCAAACCCGCCGAATCCCGCTCTCGAACCGACCCTGAAGGAAGAGGTGCGGAAATACCTCACCAATCGCGGCTTTCGCTATACCGCCAATGAAGCGGATGCCGACTTCGTGATCGGTTTTGCGGTTGGTGGCACACCCACCACAAGAACGACCGCCTTCACCAACAACTATCGTCAGGTCCGCATCGCTGGTCAGGGGTTGAGCAATCAGGTCGTCAACCAGGAGTCCTCCGAGGGCGGCCTGGTCATCGACATGTTTGACCAGGGATCTGGTGACAAGAAGTGGATGGGCTGGGCGATCCAGGAGATCACCATGGGCGACATGGTGCAGCTCGAGCGCACCGTGCGTGAAACTGTTGGCGTGATCCTGCAGCACTTCCCGCCGGAGGTCTGAAGCACCTCAGCCCGCCGGGTAGCTGTAGCTGGCACCCAGACCGAGCGGAAAACCGAGGGTCCAGTAGAGCACCAGAAACGCGGTCCAGACGATCAGAAAGCCCACGGAGTAGGGCAGCATCATGGCCACCACCGTGCCGATACCTGTGTCTTTCACGTAACGCTGGC
>JBCDDI010000104.1:0-9169 GCA_039180365.1 Pseudomonadota bacterium | reverse complement strand
GGACGATCAGCGCAAGATGCGCTACTACAACGTCTCTGTGGGCTACAACCTGTTCCCCGGTGAGTCTTTCATCGGCAAACGCTGGGCCTTCAAAGGCGGTCTCTATCTGATTGGTGGGGTAGGGAGCACGGACTTCGCCGGAGACGAACGTTTCACGATTAATGCCGGGCTTGGTTATCGGCTCGTTGCCACGGACTGGCTGGCCCTGCATGCAACGGTTCGCAATCACATGTTTGATTCGGACCTCCTTGGCAGCAAAGACACTTACCACAACATCGAGTTTACCGGCGGCGTATCCCTCTTTTTCTGAGGGCCGGTCGCAATGGAGCAAGCAATGAAAACGCTAGCGAAAGTTCTGATTGTCGGCGCCATCCTTGGCACGCTCGGCGGCTGCGGGTCCATGAAGCTGGAGCCCTGGGTCAGCCCTTATGAGCGTAACAACCTGGCGGATCCGATCATGAGCTTTAACCGGGCAGCGGCGTCCGGTTCCTACATGCATCACGTTCGCCAGGCCCGGGAAGGGGCCCGCGGCGCGGAAGGCGGCGGAGGAGGCGGCTGTGGTTGTAACTGATCACGCGCCAGTTCTGCGTCGGCGCCGGAAGGTCACTCCCCTCGGCGCCATCGGCCGCGGCGTTTCCTTTGCCATTGGCTTCCTGCTTGTGCTCTGGGGCGCCGAAAGCCACGCAGCCATCCTGCCGGAAGATCGTTCTGACGTGCTCTATCACGGCTACCAGGGCGGGGGACTGTCGGTTGATGGGCCGTCCGTGCTTGTGCGCAAGGCCTATAAAGACAAGTTCTCCGTCTGGGGTAACTACTACGTTGACCACATCACCTCTGCGTCCATCGACGTGGTGACCACGGCCAGCCCCTACACGGAACAGCGCAATGAGTGGAGCCTCGGCCTCGACTACCTGCACGGTAAAACGAGCATGGGCGCCTCCTACACGAACAGTGAAGAGAGCGACTACAGCGCCAACGCAGCTGCCTTCAGCATCAACCATGACTTCTTCGGCGACCTCACCAACATCGGCATCACCTATGCCCGAGGCTGGAACGAGGTGCGACGCAATGGCGACGACGTGTTCCTTGAGAACGCCAAGTCCCAGAGCTATCGCTTTGATGTCTCACAGATCCTGACGAAGAACTTCCTCATCAACCTCAACTACGAAGGCATCACCGACGAGGGCTTTCTCAATAACCCCTATCGTCAGGTGCGCTTCCTCGACCCGAGCACGCCACGCGGCTTCAGCTTCGAACCTGAAGTTTATCCGCGGACACGGACCTCGAGCGCCTTTGCCGCACGAGGTAAATACTTCCTGCCCTATCGAGCGGCCGCTCACGCTGAGGTCCGAACCTATTCGGATAGCTGGGGCATCAAGGGCTGGAATGCGGAAGTCGGCTACACCCATCCTGTTACGGACAAGCTGATCATCGAGGCGAGCTATCGCTACTACACGCAGACGAAAGCCGACTTCTACGAGGATCTCTTTCCGTTTTCCGGCTCGCAGAACTTCAGAGGCCGGGACAAGGAACTCTCCACCTACTTCAACCATACGATTGGTGCGGGGGTGAGCTACGAGTTCAACCTCGGCTGGGGTTTCCTGCAGCGCGGTGAGATGTCGCTGCTGGTCGACTACATCATGTGGGACTATGAGGACTTCCGGGATCTTCGGGTGACCGACGTACCGCCCGGAGAGGAACCCCTTTACAACATGCAGGCGACGGTCGTTCGCGCCTTCATTACCTTCTACTACTGATACTACTTAGTCAGTGCGCCTGGCCCGCGGACGCCAGTCCGCGGCGTTATCCGTAAGCCTGAATGGCGCGCGGAATCGGGCCTCAGGCGGCGTATCTGCCGGCTGCCGGGCCCCGTATAATGCGCGCCCTATGACTGTACGCACCCGCATTGCTCCCTCGCCGACGGGAGACCCCCACGTCGGTACGGCCTATATGGCGCTTTTTAACTGGGTCTTCGCCCGCAGCCAGGGTGGCGAGTTCATCCTGCGCATCGAAGACACGGACGTGGCCCGCAGCACGCCGGAGTCTGAGGAGATGATTCTCAACTCGCTCAAGTGGCTGAACGTCGACTGGGATGAGGGGCCGGACGTAGGTGGCCCTCACGGCCCCTACCGGCAGAGCGCCCGCAAGGACATCTACCTCGAGCACGTCAACCGCCTGCTTGAGGCGGGCCATGCCTTCCACTGCTTCTGCACCCCCGAGCGCCTCGATGAGATGCGGGCCGCGCAGCGGGCTGCCGGGGAGAATCCGCGCTACGACGGTAAGTGCCTCGATCTCACGAAAGAGGAAGTTCACCGGCGCCTTGGGGCCGGTGAACCGCACGTGATCCGCATGCGGGTGCCGGAGCAGGGCGTGTGCAGCTTTGAGGACGCGCTCCGGGGGATCATCGAGATCCCCTTTGCTCAGGTCGACATGCAGGTGCTCCTCAAGCAGGACGGTTTTCCCACCTATCACCTGGCCGTGGTTGTGGACGACCATCTCATGGAGATCACCCACATCCTCCGCGGCGAGGAGTGGATCAACTCGGTGCCCAAACACGTGCTGCTCTACGAGTACTTCGGCTGGGAGAAGCCGGTCTTCTGCCATCTGCCGCTCTTAAGGAATCCGGACAAGAGCAAGCTCTCAAAACGGAAGCACCCGACGAGCGTCAACTACTACCAGCGCATCGGCATCCTGCCTGAGGCGCTTACCAACTATCTCGGCATGATGGGCTGGTCCATGCCGGACGAACGGGAGATCTTCTCGGTTAAGGAGATGGCCGACGACTTTGAGCTGCACCGCATTCATCTCGGCGGTCCGGTCTTTGATCTCGAGAAGCTGTCCTGGCTGAACGGTCAGTATCTGCGCAAGCTCAAGCCCGATGAATTTATGGACCGCATTCAGGCCTGGGCGCTCAACCGCGAGAACCTCGAAAAGCTGGTGCCGCTGCTGCAGGAGCGGACGGAGAAGTTCTCGGACCTCATCGGCCAGGTGGACTATCTCCTTGGCGATCGTGAGCCGCTGACGCCGGAACACTTCGAAGCCGGGAAAGCCGATCTCGAGACTCAGGTGCGTGTGCTTGATCATGTCAGCCGCGAGTTGGATGCGCTCCGTCACTGGGAGCGCGACGAGCTTTTCTCGATCTGCCAGGGAATGGCTAAGTATCTGGATCTAAAGATCCGCGACTACCTGTTCCCACTGTTCATCGCCCTTTCCGGACGAACGGTCTCGCTGCCGCTCTTCGACTCCATGGTGTTCCTTGGCCCGGATCTGACGCGGATCCGGCTCCGGGAGGCGCTGACCGCGCTCGGTGTTTCGAAAAAGCAGGGCAAGCGGCTCGAGAAGCAGTACCGTGAGTATCTGGCGGCCAAGGCGCAAGATGACGGCGAGGACGACGGCGAGGACTGATTACCTTGGAGCTCGAATTTTACGGCGCCGCCGGCTACGTCACGGGTTCCTGCCACATCCTCCGAGTTGCCGGCTCAACAATCCTCCTCGACTGCGGCCTGATCCAGGGCGGTGATCGGGAAGAGGCTAAAAACGCCGATCCCTTTCCCTTCGATGCCGCCGAGATTGACGCAGTGGTGCTCAGTCATGCGCACATCGATCACTCCGGGCGTCTGCCGCTCCTCGTCAAGCGTGGCTTCACCGGCACCATTCACACGCAGAACGCCACCAGAGCGCTGACCGACATTCTGCTCCGGGACTCGGCGGACCTGGAGGACAGCCGGGTGCGGCGCCAGAACCGACGCCGTGAGGAAAAGAATCAGCCGCTCCTGGAACCGCTCTACACGAAAGAGGACGCTCAAAGGGCCCTCGAACAGATGCGGGGTCATCGTTACGGCGTACCGGCGCAGATTGTGCCCGGCGTCATCGTCCGCTTTTTCGACGCGGGCCACATTATGGGTTCCGCCGTGGTCGAACTTGAACTCACCGAGGGCAGTGAAAAGCGAATCCTGGTCTTCAGCGGTGACCTTGGTCAGTACGATTCACCGATCCTTCGGGATCCCGAATCACCGCCAGCCGCCGATCTCGTGCTGATGGAGTCCACCTACGGCGATCGCCGGCATCGGGATCGGGATGCTTCCATCAAAGAGATGGGGGCGCTCTTTCGCGAAGCCTGGGAGGCCGGCGGCAACGTTCTCATACCAGCCTTTGCCGTTGGTCGCAGTCAGGAGGTGCTCTACCACCTCGGCGAACACTACAAGGAATGGGGTATCGACCGCTGGCACGTGTTTCTCGACAGCCCTCTTGGCATCGAAGCGAGCCAGATCTACTGGGACCACGATCACCTCTTCGACGAGGCTGCGCAGACCCTGTTCCGGGAGGAGGTGGTGATTCCTAAGCTGCCCAATCTGCACTTCACCCGCTCTCCGGAGGAGTCCCGGGTCATCAACCGCTTACGCAATGGCGCCATCATCATTGCTGGCAGCGGCATGTGTAACGGCGGCCGTATTCTTCACCACTTCAGGCACAACATCGAACGCCGGGAGACGCGCGTGCTGTTTACCGGCTATCAGCCGCCGGGCACCCTTGGCCGCCGCATCATTGACGGGGCAGATGAGATTCGAATCTTCAAGGAGCGCTATCAGGTGCGGGCGCAGACCGTAACCATTGGTGGACTCTCAGCCCACGGGGATCAGGAGGATCTGCTGCGCTGGATTGGCGGCATCGGCGGCGATCCGGCAGTCAGGCTTGTGCACGGTGATGCCGAGGCCGCCGCGGCGCTGGCGGCGCGGCTTGTGGCAGCTGGCAGCGAAGCGAAAGTGGCTGACGCTGGAGACCGCCTCGAACTTTGACTCTCGACCTCGGCCAGCGACTTCAGTTGGCAACAAACTGCAGCACGAAGTTCACCGGTACCGCCTTGCTGATGCTCGGCAGGCCAGCAATTTCGCGCAGCTGCTCCACGCCAGCAGCCAGATCAACGCTGCCGGCGTTAACCACGATGGGCTTCAAGGTAGTCACAAGCACCCGATCGGCGGCAAGTTTGGAGACCAGCAGGTCTGTGGTGATCGGCAGCGTGGTGTCGTTGAGGGAGAGCATTACCTCGGTGGTGAGCACGAGGCTCGTACTGGGTTCCATGCGCTGAATTTTCACGATATCCAGGCGGGTGTTGGCATCGGCGGTGGGAAAGAGTTCGGTCTGAAAAAGAATGTCCCGCATGCGCTCGTTGCGGATCGGAATCAGCGTGTCGACGCTGGCGAGCTGAATCACCACCCGGGCATGACCGTCGCTGCCGACGGAGCCGGTGAGTTCGGTGAAGGTGTGCACTTCGGCAATGTCGCCCGCCTTCACGGAGACGAAGCTCAACTGGGAGCCGCTATTGTCGAGGGTCCAGTTGGCCTGGGCGGGAACGCCCAGGAGCAGGGTGGTAAGCAGGGCAAGCAGGGGGGCGAGTGTGCGCATGATCCTCTCAGTCAGCGGTGACGAACGTTTAAAGGAAAGAGCTTAGCGGCTGACTGCTGGAGCGGCCAGCCGCTGTCTGGCAGGCCTTTTCACGTTGGGTCACGGTTGGTCACGTTTGGTTGACAGGGCATTGCCCCCCACCTAGTATCTCGCGCCTTCCCGGACCGATCGGTCCGGTGCCGTGGGGCCATAGCTCAGCTGGGAGAGCGCTACAATGGCATTGTAGAGGTCGGCGGTTCGATCCCGCCTGGCTCCACCAACCTTCCTAATAGAGTATTGAGCGCATGACGCTACCAACCCGCCGACCTTCGGTCGACGGCTGCGCCCGCGTTCGAACCCGCTTGGCTCCACCATCCTCAATAGCTTTCAAGGCAAGTATCACCTTTCCGAAGACCTACGCTTTTCGTAGGGAAGATAAGGTGAAGGACTTCCTTTCACACAGGTTTTATTCAACCTCCTATAGCGTGCCGAGAGGATGCAGGAGCAGCCCTGTTTGGGCTCCGCGCAGATCGAGCAGTAGTACTGGAGCAACCCCTATGTCGTTCCGGATCGTCATCCCGAGTCAGCGTCATGACCGCGGATACTCCGTTCACGCGACGGTCCTCATCGCCGCTGTGATACTGATAGGGCTCGGCGTCGCTTCATTTGTTCAAGCGCAGGAAGGCCAGGAAGGCCAGGAAAGCCACGAAAGCCAGGAGAAAGCCGTCAAACGGTCTCCCTGGATGGTTGACCTCGGCGTTGCCGTCCTCGCCAATCCCACCTTCCAGGGTTCAGCCAACTATGACGTTGGCCCCGTGCCTTACTTCGACGTCCGATACTTCGACAAAAAGGGCGTGAAGTTCTTTGCGAATATCCCGCGAGGTTTCGGCGCTTACCTCCATCGCGCGGGTGGTGACGACGGGCCGCAAAGCGGGATCTTTGTGTCTCTGGCGCCGGGCTTTTCGAACCGGGATACCGGCATTGAAGGCCTCCGAACCTTCGGTCTCGCAGCCGAAGCGCGGATCGGCTGGGAGGTCACCACAAAATCGTTGGTGTTTGTTGCCTCGGCTTCACAGGCCCTTGGCACCGGACATGGGGGGTTTTATGTAGATGCCAGCGCCGCCTGGCGAAAGGGCTTTGGTCGCGGCAGTTTCTTTTCCATCGGTCCCACCGTGCGCTTCGGCGATACGACCTATCTCGACAACCTTTACGGTATCAACGAAGACGAAGCGCTGCGCTCGGGCCTCTCTGCACAGGACACGAGTGCCGGGCTAGAGAGCGTTGGCGTTCAGGGGGTGTTGAGTCTCCCTCTGGGCGGACGCTGGCGCTGGACGAACGTATTTCGGTTTTCAGAGCTGGCGGCGGATCCGCGAAACAGCCCGATTGTTGAGTCGACATCTCAGGTGTTCTTCATGAGCGCACTGTCCCGGGTGTTTTGACCCTGGCTTCCAGCAGCGCCTGGAGACCGCGTGGTATGGAACACGAAGCGAGCTGAAGCTGCGCTGTGGGCGAAGTCCTTCGCAGCCGTTAAGCTGGGCGCCCTCGGCAGGAGATCAGAATGAAACGCGCGTTAACGATCACTGTTTCAGTGCTGGTAGGCCTGATCCTGTTGATTCCGCTGGTGCTCTGGGCCGGCGCCTTTCTGTCACTGGATCACGACCAGTCGCACGGCAGTGCCACGGCTGAGCTACCCGTATTTCGGCCGGCGTTGAGCGCCGCCAGCGCCCCGGAACTTGCCCTCATTGACTCAGCCGGCATGCGTTTTCGGGCCAGGACCGCTGGCTTCGGTGGCAACCGTGGCAATGTGATACTGCTGCATGGCTTTCCCGAGTCGTCGGCGATGGATCTGCCCATGATCCCGGTTCTGGCCGAGGCGGGCTATCAGGTGCTTGCCTTCGACCAGCGTGGCTACAGCCCCGGTGCCCGGCCGGAAGCGCTGGATGCCTACACAACAGACAAGCTTGCGGCGGATGTGTTTGCCCTTGCGGATGCCGTAGGGTTTGAGCGTTTCCATCTCGTGGGCCATGACTGGGGCGCGGCCGTCGGCTGGCTCGCCGTCTTTGGCGGTAGCGAGAGGATTCTCAGCTGGACGGCTCTCTCCATACCGCATCTCGGTGCCTACGCGGATGCCATCGGCTCGGACCCGGATCAGCAGGAACGGAGCGCGTACGTCGGTTTCTTTCAGACGCCCTGGCTGCCGGAAGCACTGTTCAGCTTCAACGGCTTCTCGATGATGCGCGATGGTGTCTATGGCGAGCATGCGCCGGTGCTCGTGGACGAGTACCTCGCGATCTTCTCAGAGCCGGGCGCGCTCACCGCGGCGCTCAACTGGTATCGGGCCTCGGGATTGCAGGCTCCGGCGGAGGGTGCAGCACTTGATGTGCGAGTGCCGACGCTGTTCGTCTGGGGCAACGCAGATCCGGTGGTCGGTCAGGCGGCCCTGGAGGCTCAGCGGCGCCACTTTGATGGCAATCTCCGGGAGATCGAACTCGACGCAGGGCACTGGCTCATGGAGGAAGCCGCACAGGCGGTGACGGAGGCAGTGTTAAGCCACCTCGATGCACACGGCGAAGCCGACGCTGACGGGGCGGAAGCACCGGAACTGTCGGAACAACCGATAACTGCGCCCTAGCCGAAGTTGCCCGCCTGCCATATCCGCCCATTCCCACCGGCACGCCTGATCCCTACGAGCCACCGAACTAGTCATCGGACGGTGAAATCAGGCCATGTCGCCACCGCTTGCCCGACTGCTGTCCGTGCAGCCTTTATGCGGCCATTGTCCTGATAGCGGCGAATCAGATGCAGCACTTCGTCGCGGCTCCTCTCGTCCAATCGATCGGTGATGTTTCTTCCGCTTCTGCTGAAGACCTCGGCAGAAAATATCTCCCTGTCGACGCCGCCCAGACTGTATTTGTAAGGCTCATTTCCGATGGTGAAGTCGTAGCGCTTGAGCCCGTTGGCGATGGCCCAGCGGATGCAGTGGGCCTGGAGCATCAGCCCCACGGAAAGATCGCGGACACTGTCATCGCGGCCCACCACGTGAAACAGCGTCTCCCGCCTGACCCGATCAATGTAGTTAGCCTGAGCGGCGATCGGCTTTCGGGCAGGGTGGGTCAGCTGGCGGGAACTGATGCGGGGAGGGTGTAGTCAGCTGGCCGGGGACTGATGCGGGGGAGGAAGAAATCAGCTGATTGAGACTGATGCGGGGAGGGTGGGTCAGCTGACCGGGACTGATGTGGGGAGGGTGGGTCTGCTGACTGAGACTGATGCGGGGAGGGTGGGTCAGCTGACTGGGACTGATGTGGGGAGGGTGGGTCAGTTGACTGAGACTGATGCAGGGGAGGGTGGGTCAGCTGACCGGGACTGATGCGGGGAGGGTGGATCAGCTGTCCGGGGACTGATGCAGGGGAGGGTGGGTTAGCTGGTTTGCTGAAACCTTACTGTAGCAGATCTCTTGTTGTGACTCTTTGATCAAAGACATCAATGTCAATAGGGCGCTATGTGTTGCTGGGCGGTCTCTGATGACGCCAGCACAAAAAAGTGCACATATTGCTACAGGACGGTGCTGATCTTGTTCTGCTTCTTCGGTGGATGCCTGGAGAAAAAATCTGAGACGAGGTGCTGATTGCTAGGAACAATGCTGCTGTGGTGTTGTACCTCGTCTGCCGGAACAGAGCACACCTTATTGGTGCGCAACGTGGAGTTGATCAGCAGCATCGGAGGCTTGTAATCGATTTGAAGCAAGGAGTGGAGACCGGGAAGGAAGATCGTCAATGCTGGTGCACAT
>JBCDDI010000103.1:0-9197 GCA_039180365.1 Pseudomonadota bacterium | reverse complement strand
CGAAGTGCAGAAGGACGTGATTGCGAAAAACGTCCTCGGCCTGAAGAAATCGAAGTAGGAGAAACGCATGAATTTTGAACTGAGTGAGGAGCAGCAGCTGCTCCAGGACAGCGTTGCCCGCTTCGTGCAGGACAACTATGAACTCGAGAATCGCAGCAAGCTGGTGGCCAGCAGCAAAGGCTTCAGCGACGAGCACTGGCAGACCATGGCCGAACTGGGCTGGTTTTCGCTGCCCTTCGGTGAAGCCCAGGGCGGCTTCGGCGGCAATCAGATTGATTCCATGGTGGTCATGGAGCAGCTTGGTAAAGGTCTCGTCCTCGAGCCCTTCTTCGCAAGTGTGGTGCTTGGCGGGGGCGCTCTGAAGCGCGCCGGTAACGAAGCTCAGCTCGCGGAAATCGCCCCGGGCGTGATCGATGGCAGCAAGCAGTTGACTCTCGCCTATGCAGAGGAGCAGGCACGCTTCGATCTCCACGATGTGACCACCACCGCCCGGAAAGAGGGCGAAGGCTTTGTGCTGAATGGCCACAAGTCCATGGTCGCTAACGCCGAGACGGCGTCCCACATTATCGTCTCAGCCCGGACCAGCGGCGGCCAGATCGACGAGGGCGGCATCACGCTGTTCATCGTGCCTGCCGATGCCGATGGCATCAGCCGTGACGACTTCCCGACGGTTGATGGTCTGCGCGCCTCAGAAGTGACCTTTAAGGACGTGAAAGTTGAGGATAGCGCGGTGCTCGGCGACGTTGACGGCGGTTTTACCGTCCTCAACGCAGTCATCAACGATGCCATTCTTGCGGTAGCCGCGGAAGCCGTCGGCTGCATGGAAGTCCTCTACAAGGACACGGTGGCCTACACGCAGGAACGGGAGCAGTTCGACCATCCCCTTTCCGACTTCCAGGTGCTGCAGCATCGTATGGTTGAGATGTTCATGGAGTACGAGCAGTGCAAGTCGCTGCTTTATCGGGCAACGCTTGAAGCCGCACAGGGTGACAGCGCAGACTCCCAACGCTCCATCCATGCCTTGAAGCACATGATCGGCAAGATGGGCATCTTCATCGGCGAAAACGCCGTGCAGCTGCACGGTGGTATGGGCATGACGGAAGAGCTGCGGGTCGGCCACTACTTCAAGCGACTGCTTGTGATCGACGCTCAGTTCGGCAACGCCGACTACCACCTGCACCGCTTCGCGGCCTGAGCAACGCCAGGCCGTCATCACGAGCGGCCTGTATCCCCTGCATCCCGCGGCCCCCTTTCCCAAGGTGGGCCGTGAGCCGCCTCAGCGCGCGAACGCGTGCTCTCGAACTGCCGGGAAGACACCGCCCGAACCGGCGTGTATCTTCCCGTCAGCCAACCGAGAGCACCCATGCGCTATCTCAAAGACCCGCTGATTCTGTTCCTGCTGTTCGGTCTCATCCTGTTCTTTCTTGAACGGCTGATTGACGGCGGAGACACCGGCGATTACCAGATCGACGTCACCCTCGGTCAGCAGAGCCGGATCTTCGATCAGTGGCAGGCACAGATGGGGCGCCCGCCAACTGCCGAAGAGGCGGACGGTCTCATCGAGCAATGGATACGGGAAGAGATCCTCTATCGCGAAGCGAAACGTCTGGAACTCGACAGCAACGACACCATCATTCGCCGACGACTGGCGCAGAAGCTCACCTTCCTGAACGAGGATCTGGCCAACGCCGTGCCCCCGGAGGCGGCTGAACTCGAGGGCTATTTCGAAAACAACGTTGACCGCTACCTGATCCCGGAGCAGTACAGCTTCGAACACCGCTACTTCTCGAGCGATCGCCGCGACAACGCCGAAGCCGACGCCCGCGCCGCGATCACCGATCCCGTTGGAGACGGAGCGCCGCAGGGTGACCCTTTCATACTGCAGCGAAGCTACGCAGACCGTTCCGCCCGGGAGCTTGGCGATCTTTTTGGTCGCGCCTTCGCTGAAAGTCTGGCAGCGCTTCCAGCCGGGGAAGATCAGTGGCAGGGGCCAGTGCAGTCGGCCTACGGATGGCATCTGGTGCGCCTCAGCAGTCGCAGCGAAGCCAGGAAACCGCCGCTTGCTGAAGTGCGCGACGCCGTGCAGCGCGACTACCTCCAGGAGCGCCGTCGCCGGGCCAACGATGATTTTTACCAGGCACTCCGGAGCCGCTACGACATTCAGCTTGAGCGTCTGCCTGCAGCAGCCGAAAACGGCTCGGCTCCCGGCGCCTGATGATCAGGAAGGAAACTGTCGCGCGGCGCCGGTGCCAGCTCGCCTGGCGGCAGCCGCTCGCGCTGCTCCTGGGATTCGCCATCTGCTTCGCCCTGCCGGTGTCTGCCCACGAAGTCCGACCCGCCTACCTCGCCATTGAAGCGGTCGGAGACGGCCTGCATCAGGTCACCTGGAAGCAGCCGGTGCTCGGCGATCGGCGCCTGCCTTTGGATCCGGTACTGCCGGAGCAGTGTGAGGTGCTGAACGAAGGCTTACCGGAGCACACCGGAGCCGCGCTGATCATTCGCTGGGACATCCGCTGCGACCTTTCTCACGGCATGATTCTGATTCAGGGCCTGTCGCGGACGCTCACCGACGTGATGGTGCGCGTGACCGACGAAAACGGTGCGGAACAGTCCTGGATGCTGAAGCCCGAGAGTCCGAGCCTCGACCTTGCGGATCCGGCACCCCCCATCGCTGCCTATCTGTTCCTGGGGATCGAGCATCTGCTGTTCGGTATTGATCACATTCTCTTTGTCATCGGTCTTGTGCTCTTTATCCGCGACCGCTGGATGCTGATCAAAACGGTCACCGCCTTCACCGTGGCCCATTCGATCACCCTGGCGCTTTCCGTGCTGGAGCTTGTGCGCCTCCCGCAGGGTCCGGTGGAGGCCGTGATTGCGCTATCTATCCTGTTCCTGGCCCGGGAGCTCATGCTTCCGGAAGCAGAGCGCTCCGCCCTCATGCGTATCCGCCCCTGGCTCATGGCCTTCACCTTCGGGCTTCTGCACGGCTTTGGTTTCGCCGGTGCACTGGCCGACATTGGCCTGCCGCGAAACGACCTTGCCTTCTCTCTGCTGCTCTTCAACGTCGGCATCGAGATCGGTCAGCTGCTGGTGATTGCCGTCATCCTTGCCGGCGGCTGGCTGGCCCGGAAACTGCCGCTTGGCTCAGGGCTCCGCTGGCAGCAGGCGTTCACAGTGCTCATGGGGATCGCTGCCGCCTACTGGACCATCGACCGCTCCTTCCTCGTTCTGCAATAACGTCAGGGTATCGAGGGTCGGGGCATGCTCCATCGCGATCGTCCTGCAATGAGTCGATCCTCTGCGTTTCCAGCCGGCTTTCGCTAGACTGCGCCCCGGAGGGCAAGCGTTCCGTGACCGGCTTTTTCCGCGGCTCGCTCGAGATAGATAAAATACGAGGGTAAACAATGAGTTACAGACCACTTCAGGTGCTCACAGGCACCGCGATCCTGCTGCTCGTGGGCGGCTGCGGTCAGCCCGCTGAAGAAGCAGCTGCGCCGGCTCCAGAGATGAGCTTTGAGGACGAGCTGCGCCTGGCACTCGAGACCGCCAAACCCGGGGACGTAATCGATATCCCTGAGGGAACCCACAGCTTCAGCCGCGGCCTGACGCTCAACACAGACGGCGTCACCCTTCGCGGCGCCGGCATGGACAAGTCCGTGCTGTCTTTCGCCGGGCAGATTGCCGGGGCCGAAGGGCTGCTGGTAAACGCCAGCGATTTCACCATTGAAGACATGGCGTTCGAAGACACCGCAGGTGACGCCCTCAAGGTCAACGAAGGCAGCAACATCGTTATCCGCCGGGTGCGCACGGAGTGGACGCGAGGTCCGCATACGGAGAATGGCGCTTATGGCATCTACCCGGTGCAGACCGAAAACACCCTGATCGAAGGCAGCGTTGCCATCGGCGCATCGGACGCGGGTATCTATGTCGGCCAGTCCCGGAACGTCGTCGTTCGAGACAGCCGTGCCGAGTTCAACGTTGCGGGAATCGAGATTGAAAATACCGTTGGTGCGGACGTCTACAACAACGTCGCTACCAACAACACGGGCGGTGTCCTTGTCTTCAATATGCCCGACCTGCCCCAGGAAGGTCACAGCACCCGCGTTTATAACAATGTGATCAACGGAAACAACACGGGCAACTTCGCACCGCCGGGCGGCGCAGTCGCCGGAGTACCGGCCGGTTCCGGCATCGTCATCAACTCAAACGACAAAGTGGAGATCTTCGGCAACGAGATCAGAGACAACCAGACAGCCAATGTCCTGATCTCAAGCTTCTTTTCCGCCTCCTACAGCGCCCGGGAACAGGCCCCCACTTTTGATCCTTATCCGGAAACCATCTACATCTACGACAACGAGCTCAGTGGCTCCGGCAGCGCGCCGGATCGGGAAGAACTGGAGCAGCTGCGCGTTGCCATGTTCGGCGAAAGCGGCGCATTGCCGGATGTCGTCTGGGACGGCATCGCCAATCCCGAGAAATCGGGGCCCGAATACGCCATCTGCGTGCAGAACGGTGACGCAATCCTCCTGAACGTAGATGCTGGCAACAACTACGAGAACGTCTCCATGGCCATGGATGCACACGACTGCAGCCACGAAAACCTGCCGGAGATCACGCTCGTCAGCGCCAGCACGGACTAGCCCCTGATGCAGAGAGTCCTCATCAGTACGGCTGCTCTTGCAGCCGTACTTGCACTGGCAAGCTGCAGCCCGGCACCGGAAGTTCGTTTCTTTACAGCCGATGCCTATCCGGAGCGACTATCAGCCTGGGGCGTTTTGCGTTCCGACGGCAATCGTCTCGAACTTGGCAACGGCTTTGAACCCTATGATCTGAACACGGCGCTTTTTACGGATTACGCGCAGAAGCTCAGAGCAATCTACCTGCCACCAGGAACCGCCGCGGTTTACGACGACTACGAAGCCTTTGACTTTCCCGTGGGCTCCATCATCGCCAAAACCTTCTTCTACCCGAAAGGCGGGGAGCCCGGTGTTGTGCGGGCAAGCTACCAGTGGACAGAGAGCCAGCGGGGGCTCGATCGCGGTGATGTCGAGGTGCTGGAAACGCGCCTGCTGGTCCGCCAGGCTGAAGGCTGGGATGCCCTGCCCTACGTCTGGCGCGGCGACGAAGCCTACCTCACGCTGGCCGGCACGCTCACGCGCCTCACCCTGGAACATACGGATGGCCGCCAGGAGCCGCTGCCTTACATCGTACCTACCCGCAATGAGTGCGCAGCCTGCCACGCCACAGATCACAGCAGCGGCGAGTTTCTGCCCATAGGGCCGAAGGCGCGACACCTGAATCGCGGCTATCTCGACAATGGTCAAAACCAGCTCACCACCATGGCAGCGCAGGGTCGGTTGAGCGGCTTACCGGAGCTCGAGTCCGTCGCTGCTAACGCACGCTCACAAAGCAGTAGCGGTGGCCATGACGATCAGCAGCTCGACGGTCGCGCACGCGCCTACCTCGACATCAACTGTGGCCACTGCCACAACCCGAAGGGGGCCGCTGACACCTCGGGCCTGCTCCTCGACGCGGCGACGACATCGAGTCGTGCCCTCGGTATCTGCAAGCCACCGATCGCCGCCGGCCAGGGTACCGGCGGACGTGCCTATTCGATCGTTCCCGGCAGCGCTCAGGATTCCATCATGGTTTTCCGCATGGTCACCGACGACCCCGGTGCCAGAATGCCTGAGCTCGGTCGGATGCTGGTCCACGAAAGCGGGGGCGCCCTGATCAGCCGCTGGATCGACCAGCTCGCGGGAGAGTGCATCGAGCAGGGAGGCGCCGCACTTACCGGCGATTGAGCCGGTGCGGCGCTATTCCGGTGCGGCGCTATTCCGGATCGTCCACCTCCGGGTGGAACCGGTAAACGAAGGTACGCACGAGCAGGAAGTTGTTGATCACCGCCAGCACGTTGCCGATCACCATGGCGATGATCGGCCGATCCTGCACTGGTCCAAAGGACATCAACAGCGCAAAGGAACCGAGATTGATCCCGGCACCGATGGCCTGGATAACAAGGTAGTTCACGAACCGCGAGTGACGGATCGAAGCGCCGAAGGTGACCTTGGCGTTGAGGAAGTAGGCAACGGTGATGGCGCCTAACCAGGCGGTCACCCGACAGCTGAACACCTCGAAACGCGTGTCCGGCAGCTCAAGGCCGTAGACCAACAGGCTGAAGATCCCCAGGTCCGCCAGGAAGCTTGCAAAGCCAACGAGCAGGAACTTCCCCAGCTGTCGATGAATGCGGGCATCCGGGTCGGAGGCTACTGATCGGGGTCTCGTGATGCGGGATCTCGCAGTTCAGGAAAGCGTCGTTCGATCAACGGCCGCAGCTCGTATTCGAAGCCGAGGTAGCCGAAGACGAGGTAGCCGAAGACGAGGAGGATGATACCCATCCCCTGAAAATGTTCCAGAACGTAGATTGGCCAGAGCAGCGCCAGGAACACGTTCAAAAACGCCATGACGCTCACCCGGAGCAGGTACTAGAGCACTGCGCCGAGCGCAAACTGGCCCACGCTTTCACCTGCAGGTAGGCGAAGGTGATGAGATAGCCGAGACCTTAAAATACCGCCTCGACTCCGTCAGCCGACGGCATTACTCGCAGGCCCCTGCCCTCCCACCGCCTGGCGTCGGCGTTCGGTGAGCTCTGCGACGATCTGTCGATGCCGCTCGCGGTTAAGGCGATGCTTCGTGTAGCACCAGACGCTCACCACTGCAAAGCCGGAGACGATAGGCCCATAGACCAGCCCAAGCCAGACAATGGTCTCGGGCGGAACGTCTGCGGCAGTCTGGATGGCAACGCCACGGGGCCAGCTGATGAGATCGAGGGCGATACCACCAACCACGTTGCCGATACCGGTCGTGAACTTGCCGGAAAAGGAGACGGACGCGAAAAAGATGCCCTCCTGCCGTTTTCCCGTTTTCAGTTCATGCTCGTCAACGATGTCGGCCACCATGGACCCGAAGGTAACGAGCGCCTGCACGACGCCGACACCCTGAACAAATTTCACCGCCACCAGCGTCCAGAGCAGCTCTGAGGTACCGTTCTCAGGAAAGAGGTCGAGGAGCCTCAGCACCACGGGCACAATCTGACAGAGCGCCCACCAGGAAGTACCGAAGACCACCGACGGCTTTTTGTCGAAAATCTGATTCAAGCGCCTTGCGACCAGCGTGCCGAGCATGATGCCAATGGGGTAGGCCGCAAAAAACAGCGTGTTGCCCGTCGCCGAAAGCTCCCAGAAATAGGTGTTCATGTGCAGGTTCAGGGCGCTGTCAACGCCAACCATCATGAACACAATGAGCACGCCGGAAAAAAGCCAGGCGAAGGAGCGGTTCTGCAGCGCCTCGCGGATTTCTCCGAACATGCGGACCACCAGCCCACCCAGCTTGAGTTTCTCCGGAGGCCCCTTCGGCTGCGTGAGATAGGGAATCTGCGACTGTGTACCCCAGGCGGAGGTAATGATCGAGACCACCATGAGCAGCCCGGCCGTCATCGCAAAGGGCGCGTAGGCTTCCACCCGGAACTGGCCACGAGGCAGATCGGGGCTTTCGTAGAAGAACAGCGTAAATCCGACAATGAAGGCGGCGAGCTGACCGAAGGTGGAGAAGAACTGGCGGAACGCCACTACCGTTGTTCGCTCTTCAAAGTCTTCCGTGAGCTCAGCCCCGAGCGCTATGTGAGGCACATGGTAGAGGGTCATGGAAGCCCGCGTGAGCACTGCAAAGAGCAGCAGCCAGAAAAACAGACCGCTCTGGCCAAGATCCTGCGGCGGGTTGAACAACATGAAAAAGGAGATCGCGAGCGGCAGCGCGGCCATGTACATGAACGGATGACGGCGACCGAGGCGCGAGCGCCAGTTGTCCGACAGAGATCCGGCCATGGGATCCGTAACCGCATCGAAGATCAGCGCAATGCCAACGGCGAGGCCCGCAAGGGTCCCCGACAGGGCGAGCACCTGATTGTAGTAGAAGAAAAGGAAAACCCCGAAGGCACCGTTTTTAATGCCTTCTCCGGCCTGTCCGAAGCCGTAGGCGAACTTCGTGCCGAAGCTGAGCGGCGGCCGCTCTGTGCTCATGGAGTACTCCCTCGAAGACAACGGCAGATCTTCGATGCTCCCCGATGACCGGTCAAGGTATGATCCTGCTTGCATTTCAGCGCAACGAGGGGATATGGGAGCCACAGCCGTCATCGCACCGGATCAGTCGCTCGAAGCACAGTGGTTTGACTACAACGGTCACCTGAACATGGCGTTCTACAACGTCCTTTTCGATCGCGCTGTCGATCACATGTACGACCTGCTTGGCATCGGCGAAGCCTATGCCCGGGAAGGCGGAGGCTCGTGCTTTACGCTGCAGGCCCACGTGAATTATCTGAATGAGCTGTCTCAAGGCGACACGGTCTCCGTCGCCGTGCAGCTCGTGGACTTTGATGCGAAGCGACTGCACTACTTCGAAACCATGACAAACACAAACACGGGCGAAGTTGCCGCAACGAGCGAAAACATGGCCCTGCACGTAGACATGAGTACTCGGCGCAGCGCGCCCTTCCCGGAATCGCTTTTGAGAGGCATCAGTGAGCTGCATGCCGCCCATGCAGCTCTGCCAGTACCGGAACTGTGCGGCCGCGGCATCGCCATACCGAAGCGGGCTCCTTGAGCACCCCTCAGCCAGCGGCGCCAGAAACGGCAAGACCCTTCTTCTATGGCTGGGTGATCGTTGGCGTATCCGCGAGCCTCGGCTTCCTCGGCACCGGCTTTTACTCTTACTCGAGGGGCGTATTCCTGCCGGCGCTGGCGGAGGAACTGGGCGACGGCAGCCGCTTTGCCATTGCCATGGGTTTTTCCGTTGCTGGTATCACCACCGCCCTGTTAGCCCCCTTTATTGGCCAGATCCTCGATCGCTACTCACCGCGGCGGGTGATCCTGGCGGGCACGGTGATCGTCACTCTCGCCTACCTGCTCTTGTCTGCCGCGCAAAACCTCTGGCAGTACTTTCTCATCGTCGGTCTCGGCATGGGCCTGGGCATGGCTGGCATGGGCGGTCTCGCCTGGCACCGGTCGGTCATCAACTGGTTTGATCACTGGCGCGGTAGAGCCATTGCCATCGCCGTGATGGGCGCCTCGCTGGCCGGGGTGATGATGCCGCCGCTGGTGACGGCCCTCGTTGAGGCCGTTGGCTGGCGCGGCGGCTTCATG
>JBCDDI010000102.1:0-9199 GCA_039180365.1 Pseudomonadota bacterium | reverse complement strand
CTCGCTGTTGCACCGGAGCCGCTGACGGTGGCCGGGAACAGGGCCGGTGAGGACGTTGAGCAAGCCCGTGCGCTGGTCTTCGGGGATGAAGGTGATCTCTATCGCTTCCGACTCATCGCCCGAGACGGCAGCGCCATTCTTACGAGCCGCGGCTATGCCGATCGTAAGGGCGCGCGCAACGGTCTGAAGGCGATGCTGCGCAATGCCGCCGACGAGTCACGCTACCGCAGGCACCAGCGTGCAGACGGCAACCACTACTTCGAAGTGAAAGCGGCCAATGGACGCAACCTCTGGACCTCCGCGGACTATGAGGACATTGATCGTATGAACGCCGATCTGCATCGCCTCATCGAAACAGCTTGGCGCACCGCCAGCCGCTGAGCACGCTCAAACACCTCCAGGGAGAGGTCGACGCTGCGGCCAGAAAGGTCGGCTTCAATCAGAGGCCGCAAGACCGCGTCGTCACAGGCCGGAGACAAAGGATCCAATCACGCCACTCGCCTCTTCGAGGTGGGCACGTCCATCAGCACCCGTGTAGTAGTGGGTTGCCCCTTTCACCATGTGCAGCGTTTTCCGGTCGTGGCCTACGGCCTCGTAAAGTCGTGACGTATGGCTGGGTGTGCAGGCGTCGTCGGCCGTATTGCCGACCACCAGCACCGGCACGCTGATACCTGCACCGGCGGCGATGGCGTCACAGCGCGCATCGTCGTAGCTCCATTGGCTGAGCCAGCTGCGCAGCGTGCAGAAACGCGCGAGACCCACGGGGCCGTCGTTGACGATGCGCGGGTCCCCGAGATAACAGACCCCGGGCTTGCGGTCGCTCGGCTCAACGTTTGGATCCAACCAGCGCGGATCGGCCATGGTGCCGTGTACCGTGAAGGCAAACTCGCCCCAGGGACTGTCCGATGCACGCACCGCCTCAAGCTTTTCCTTCACCCAGGCCGTAATGCGCCGATTGCGCGCCACCTGTGCCGCAGCGAAGGTTTCAAGGAAGTCGGCCGTATAAGGAGGCTGGTTGGGATTCGCCGGATCATAAAGATTCAGCGCCGGATCTCTCACGGACGGCTCCGTTTCATCCGTGATCGAGGGGTCGATCCACTCGGTGAAGATTCGATGGCGGCTCACGTGCGCCGCCAGCATCATGACTGCATCAGCGGCTGGCAGCCGCGCCGCAGCAACCGTGTAGGGGTCGCCGGCCGCCGTATCGACAATGCCCTCCCCTGCCTCTGCAAGGGCCTGATACCACATGGCAAGGGAACCACCCCCGGACCAGCCGGCCAGGATGATCTTTTTGTAGCCGAGCCTGTCCCGTGCATCGCAGATGGCCTCACCCAGATCGCAGGCCACTTTCTCCATGATCAGCGCATAGTCCGCACCCCGGTAGCGCGAGTTGGCCCAGAGCACATGGTGACCGACCCTGGCCAGCTCTCGAACCATGGGCAGATACATGCCGCCACCCACAGGATGCATGAAGACAATGAGCGTATCCGAAGGTTTGTCGATCGGTCGTAGCAGGTGGCAATCTAGGCCGACGGTCGCTCCACCGCCGCCGTAAACGTCGCTGTAGGTCGCGTTCTCGAGGAAACCCACGACGTAGGCGATGCGTTCGCAGCCGCGCGGCGTTCCCGGTTGATTCGCAGTCGTCACCATTGAACTCCCTGAAGATCGAAATCCGGCGAGCATACGTCAGCGTAGCGGCCCCGGAAAAGTCACCATGGCACCAGCGGCCAGGACACTCGACGCTTCTCGCGCAAAGCACCAAACTAGCGCCATGCAGGACGCTGCCGACGCCAGTGACACGACACCGCACGGGACTTTCGTCTTTGGAACCCATCGGGTCGATCTGAACACCTATGAGCTCTTCGCGGGCAACGAAGTTGTATCGGTGGAACCCCAGGTTTTCAGCCTGCTGAGCTACCTCATTACCCACCGGGACCGTGTGGTTTCCAAAGAAGAGCTCCTCGATGAGCTCTGGGGCCACCGCTACGTCAGCGACGCAGCGCTTTCCACACAGATTAAATCTCTGCGTCGAGCCGTGGCTGATGACGGTCAACGCCAGGCGGTCATTCAGACCGTACGCGGCCGCGGTTACCGCTTTGTGGCGCCCATTGAGGAAGCCACCCGTAAAGCCCGGGAACCCGCGGCCCCGCGCCGCGCAGCTGCCAGCAATCTGCCGCGCGAGCGAACGCCACTCTTCGGCCGGCAGGCAGATGTGGAGCAATGCCTCGAGCGCATCGCCGAGAACCGGCTGGTCAGCGTGCTCGGCATCGGCGGGACCGGGAAAACGCGTCTTGCGGCGCGGGTCGGGCGCGATGCACTGACCCGCTTTCAGGACGGCGTCTGGTTCATCGATCTGATTCCACTCACGAGCGTGGAAGCGCTGGAAACGGCCATCGCCGATGTGCTCGGCATGGCGCTGGCCGCTGAGGCAACGCGTCCGCAGCTGATCGATGCTTTGAAACACCGCGATGTGCTGCTCATCCTCGATAACTGCGAGCACCTTCGGGCCTCGGTGGCCGATCTGGTCAACGATCTCCTCGAATACACCGTGCAGCCCCGGTTTCTGACAACGAGCCGCGATCCATTGGGGCTCATCGATGAGTATCAGTATTTCCTGAATCCTCTGGTCACCGCGGTCAACAGCGGCGTCTCCCCCGCGGCACAACTCTTCGCTGCAACTGCCAGCCGCCACGGCGTGGAAGTCCACGGAGATCAGGACAGTGCTGTCGAGGGTGTCTGCACACAACTCGACGGACTGCCTCTGGCCATAGAACTTGCCGCAGCGCAGCTTCGTCACTTGACCCTCGAGGAGCTACGCCAGCGGCTGCACAAACGCTTCGAGGTACTTGCCGGGCGGGAACGAACGGTCTCCGGACGTCAGCGCAATCTGCTCGGAGTGCTCAAAGACACCTGGGAGATGCTCGACGGCTTCGAACAGATTCTCCTGGGGCAACTGGCCACCTTTCCTTCGCGCTTCACGATGACGGCCGTCGAAGAAGTGCACAGCGACACAAGAGGGCAGGAAATTTCCGCCGCTATCTCCCGCCTCGTGGATCTCGGGCTTATCCAACGGACGGCCAGCCGGGGTGTGTGGTGGCGGGTACTGGAAACCGTTCGCGAGTTCGCCGTCAGAGACCTCTCCGCAACAGACAAGGCGGCCAACGCTGAGCGACATGCCCGGTGGGCACTGCGCAAGCTCGGGCGTTTTCCCGATGACCAGCTCGACAACCTCAAGCAGGCGGAGTGGTGTATGGACCACTACGCGGACCTTGATGCGGCGGAACAGCACTTCGCCCAGACCGGCGAGCTCGAGCACGCCTACGCGCTCTGCGCCGGCACCGGTCTCATGGTTCAGCTCGACGATGGCGCCCGAGCCAAGGACCGCCTTGAAAGGGCGGAACAGTATCTCGACGGCGCACCGAGCAGCTACTGGCAGGCCCGGCTCCATGCAATCGCCGGTCTGAGTGCGCAGGCGAACCGGCTGCCCGAACTGCTGAATCATCACAACGAAGCCTATCTCGAGCTCGCCCGCCAGGAAGGAGATCCAGAGCTGCTGGCAAACGCACTGCTCATGCAATCCCTCACCACCGGCTTCATCGACCCGGAGCTCGCCTTCACGCAGCTCGACGAAATGATTGCCCTGGGTCAGGCGGCAGCAAATGCCTCGCTGGTGGAATCCGGCACCTGCTACCGTGCCTGGCAGCACGTCATGGGTCGGGAATACCACAGAGGACAGGAGCAGGCTGAGCAGCTCGTCGCCCGCTTCGACTCAGCCCCGAGCGCTATCGATAATTCTGCCTACAACTGTATCGGCATCATCATCACGTGCACTGTCGTCGACAAACCGGCGCTCGCCGCCAGCTGGGCGGCACGCCTGGAAGAGTTTCCTGCGGTGCTGAATTTCTGGGGCATCCAGAACCTGCTTGCCTGTGTAGAGGCCAGTACCGAGGACTTCAGGGCCGCGGCGAGGCGCTGTCTCGACATCAAAGCGCGCCTCAACCTCGCCGCCCGGGATGAGTTCCCGGACGTACTGGTGACCGCCACATTGCTCGCCTATCGACAGGGCGATTCGAGCCGCGTTCAGCGCTGGCTCGCCGCCATCCGCTGGAGCCGGATACCCATTCAGATGTACCACACCATCGCCATCTACCGGATGCTCTACGAGGCTCTGGGCTTCGGCGATTTCGATCAGGAGTCAAGCCCAAGCCTCGACGAGGTTCGCGCGGATGCCGTGGCGTGGCTCGGAGCCTTGGCGGAGAGCTGAATCTGCTAGCATACCGGGCTTCGCTCGATACCCCTCGCACCGTGGCCGCACCGTCAGAGCTCACAGCGCCCAACTACGCATTCGACGCCTTCGAGCTCGACCTCGGCGCCTTCACCCTGCGCGCTGGCGAGGACGAAGTCCCCCTCGAACCTCAGGTCATGAGCCTGCTCGCCTACTTTGTCCAGAACAGCGAAAAACTCATCACCCGCGAAGAGCTGCTGGACGAACTCTGGGGCCACCGCTACGTGAGCGAGTCCGCTGTGGCCACCCAGATCAAGGCACTGCGCAAAGCTCTGGGTGATGACGGCCGCAATCAGCGCATCATCAAAACCGTACACGGCCGCGGCTATCGGTTCGTCGCCGAGGTCCGGCAAAGTCGCAGCAGCCCGGCATCGGTTCCCGTGGCGAGGAGCCAACGCAGCAGCAATCTCGGCTACGAACGGACCAAACTCATCGGACGCGATCGGGAGCTTGCGCGGGGCATCAAGGCCTTCGAGAGCTATCGGCTGGTCTCGCTTCTCGGCATGGGGGGCTCGGGAAAAACGCGACTCGCCAAAGCCATGGGGCGCACCGTGCAGAACGACTATCCGGACGGCGTTTGGTTCGTGGATCTTGTTCCGGTCCGGGACGGTCCCGGCATCGACACGGCCATTGCTTCGGTCATGGGGATCAGCGTTCGAGACGGAGAAGCGCGGGCGCAGATTGCTGAGGCGGTTCGTGACAGTCAGGTGCTGTTCATCCTGGACAACTGTGAACACATCGAGGACGACGTCGCAGCCGCCCTGGACTATCTCCTGGAGAATACCTTCGGCCCGAAATTCCTGGCGACAAGCCGCGACCCCATCGACCTCGCCGACGAGCTGCGCTTCTTCATCGACCCGCTGCCCGTGCACAGCGACGCAGGCACGGCACCCGCCGTGGAACTTTTTACGCTGACTGCCGAACGTCATGGCATGCCGGCGGAACAGCTGAACGGCGCTCAGGTTGAGCAGATTGTGCAACGCCTCGACGGCCTGCCGCTCGCCATTGAGCTGGCCGCCGCTCAGCTTAAACAGCTCACCCTGGAAGAACTTGCCGATCGCCTCGATCGTCGTTTCGAAGTGCTCGCCGGTCGCCAGCGCGAGGGTGATCATCGCCAGGACAGCCTGATTCGCGTTGTCGAAAACACCTGGCAGCTCCTCGATCTGGAGGAGCAACGACTGCTGGGGCAGCTGGCTGTATTCCCGGGCCAGTTTACCGTTAAAGACATCGAGGAGGTCTTCGCCGGTGAGCTGCCAAACGGTATCTCCTTTGCCATGTCGCGGCTCGTGGAGCTGTGTCTGCTGAGCCGGACATCGAGGGTCGGTGGCTGGTGGCGACTGCTTGAGACGGTGCGCCTCTTTGCCCTTGAGAAGTTAAGCCCGGCGGAGCGGGAAAAGAACACGGATCGCCATGCCGAGTGGGTTCTTGGGCGCCTTGGCGTCTACCCGGAGGACCACCTCCACTCCTTCGCACAGGCGCGTTGGTGCGCAGACCACTACGCGGATCTGACAGCTGCAGAACTGCACTTCGACGCCATGGGTCGTCGCGCCGAAGCGCTTAATGTCTGCTGCGCCACAAGCCTGATGATTCAGCTCGACGACGGCGCTCGCGCCACTGCCAAGCTCGCCCGAGTGGAGCACTATCTGGCGGACACAGAAGACACCTTCAGCTTGAGAAAGCTCCACGGTACCGCTGCCCTGTGCGCCCAGGTCATTCGTAATCCAGAGCGTCTGCGCCAGGAAGCAGAGGTTAACCTTGAGCTCTGCAGAGTCGTCGGTGAGGCGACGCGAGTCTGCGGTGCTCTGATTCTCACGTCCCTGACAAATAACTTCGTGAACCCCGAGCTCGCCCGTGCTCAACTCGAAGAGGCGATTAAGCTGGCTGAGGAAGACGGTCACCCGCCGACGCAGGATCTGGTGCGGAGTTATCAGGTCTGGTCCGACGCGGTGACGGGCAAGCTGAGTTCCGCAGTGATTCTCGCGGAATCGCTTGCAGAGCGTCTCCTGGACCCGGACCAACCGCTTACCAATCCCAGCTACAACGCCGCCTGCGCCATCGCTGCCTGTGAGCTCTTTCAGAATCCGGACCAGGCCAGGCGCTGGGCAGCCCGGCTTCTCGAGCGACCGGAGGCGCACAGCCTCTGGGGCGCGACGTTGCTTTACGCCAGCGTCTACGCCTCGGTGAACGACCCCGGCGAAACGCTCAAGCACATGGAGACCGTCGAGACGCGCCTGCGTCGAGCGGGGCGCAGTCCCTGGCCGGATCTGCTTGTGCCCGCCATCGTGCTTGCCTATCGACGCGGCGAGATGGACCTTGCCGCAGGCTGGTACGGCGCCATCAGGGCTGCGAAGCAGCCGCAGCAGTCCTTTCACGGCATTGTCGTTTACCGCCAGCTCCGGGACCTTCTGGAACCCGGCGCCGCAGCCGGCTCTCTGGAAGTCGCCGGCTTAAGCGCCATCGACTGGACCAGGAGCCTGCTCTGACGCAATGGCCCGACCCACGCTAAGCGCTTCCCGGAAGGGCACCGGCAGTTCGCCATAGGCCGCATCCGGCAGCGCTCCCAGTCCTTCCACCAGCTTCGAGAAGAAGGCCCGACCTGCCGCAACGCCCGCGATATCAAAGATTTCCGCATCGCTGAAACCCGCTGCCCGCAGGGGCGCCACATGCTCGTCATCAACCACCGTCGATGCACTCCAGGCCAGCTGCGCACCGAAGCGCATGGCCGCGGCTTCACCGGGTAGCACGATGCCGTCGTAATCACCGCGGGCAAGCAGCGTGATTTCCACATCCGTGAAAAACGCCCTGAGCTTCAAACCGTGGGCGAGGCTGCAGTAGGAGCTCTCCAGGGCAACAGCGGCCGCGAAGGTCACCAGCTCAAAGAGCCGTGGGCTTACATGTTGGCGCAGACCTCGCTGCAGGTCAGCCCAGAGATCGATGACCTCAGGCCGATGACAGAAGAGTTCAGCGTAGTTGGGCAGGTAGCCAAAGGCCTGACGCTGGCGCTCATAGATCGCCTGTACCTGAGGTTGCCGTTCCGCTTCCCGATCCGGTTTGATAAACGTCATCTTCAAGCTCCCCTGTGCTCTGCAACACCGTCGCCATCCACGCATTCAAGGGGCGGATCGATGCGGTACTGCTCGATCTGCACTTCCTCGCCGAGGTCCTCATAGTCACCGTTTGCGCGCTGCCGGCGAAACTCACCGAAGTTGATGGGCCGATAGCGAGCAGGTGCTGCGTCGCGGCCTTCGAGGGGCGCGTAGACGAAGCTGTCCTTCGGATTGAAGAAAAACGGCACGCTCATCCGCGTACCCTGGCGCTGGCAGCGAACCCGATGCAGAGGCGCTTTGTAACGGTCGTTCGACCAGACCTGAAGCACATCGCCGATGTTGATGATCAGCGCCCCCTCGACGGCCGGCACCGGTTGCCAGGCCCCGTGGACGAAAACTTCCAGGCCCGGCACACCGTCTGTCAGCAGCAGCGTCAGTGCACCGGCGTCCGTGTGATGGTTCACGCCGAGGTGACCACGCTCCGGCACGGCAACAGCGTCCGGGGCCGCGGGGTTCGGGCATTCGGGATAGTAGTTAAAGCGCACGAAGCTCGCATGTTCCGGCTCGAAGGCATGGAAGAGGAAGGAGCCACCAACGCCCAGATTTGCCGATATAGCCGCCAGCACCTCATAGGAGAGAGCTTCGCAGGCCTCGTAATGCGACTCTCCAAGGCGCTTCAGCGCAGGATGCCAGTCCGGCCATTGGGGCACGAAGTCACCGACCGCGGGACCGTAGTCGAAAGTTTCCTTCCAGTCCCGCGTGTTCTTCGTGAGTTCCTCATCAAAGTAGCCCCAGGCATTAACCGCAGTTCGCCGGACATCGTTCTTGCGGTTTTTCCCGGCGCTGAAGAACTGCTGCGCCTCCGCAAACAGGCCACCATCGGCATCCAGCCCGTGGTCGGTCAGATAGAACACCCCCCATTCCCGGCAGGCGAGATCGAGCTCGGCGAGCGTCTCAGGTTTCGACAACTCGCGGCGTGAGATCATCCTCGGTTGATCACTCATGATTCTTTCTCCTCGATTTTCTTCATCGACCTTCTTCAGGAGGACGCCGGATCAGCTCGCACGGCTGTGCAACCACTTTGGCAGCAGGCTGTAGGGATCTTCCTCAAAAGTCGTGTGGCCCATCCCCATGGCGCTGAGCGCTTTCGCAAACTCGCCGTCGCGCTGATAGTCGAAAAGCTCTGTGCAGCCACCGATCAGTTTGCCGCCCACATAAATCTGCGGAATCGTCGGGCTGCCCGTGCGCGCGGCGAGGACGGCGCGGATTTTGTTCCCAAGCTCTCCTTCCTGATAGGCAACGGAATCGAGATCTACAGAGCGGTAGGCCACGCCCATCGCACCGAAGAGATTGCGCGCCGACCAGCAGAACTCACACCACTCGAGGGCAAACATGACCACAGGCTCTTCGACGGTGAGCTCGTCGACGAGTCGTTCGGCCTCCGGGTCAAGGATTGGGCGGGCCGATTCCGGCGCGCGCGCCGGCTGCGGTGCTGGAGCAGCGCCCTGATCGAAGCGGAAGCCGGCGGTGGAGCGGGAGATCTCGAGCTCTGCGGCATCCATATCCTCGCCGATGTCGGCAAAGAGTGGCGTCGAGAGATAACGCTCCCCGGTGTCCGGCAGCATGCAGACGATGTTTGCGCCGGCGGGTGCTTCAGCCGCGATCTCGAGGGCCGCGTGCAGCGTCGCGCCGCTGGAGGTGCCGACGAAGATGCCCTCTTCCCGGGCCAACCGACGCGACGTCGCCATGGCCTCGTCGCCGGGCACCGGCTGAATCACATCGATGAGCTGCTGCGCCGCGGCCTCTTCTGTGAGCCGGGAAATGAAGTCCGGGCTCCAACCCTGCATGAGGTGCGGCTTGAAGTTCG
>JBCDDI010000101.1:0-9284 GCA_039180365.1 Pseudomonadota bacterium | reverse complement strand
TCCATATTGGTGGCAGTGACCGCATCAAACTGACCGGCTGTGTACTGATTAACCGACTCGATGTAATCGTTGACCTGCACCACCTCGATCTCGATCCCGTAACGATCTGCCCAGCGATCCACGATGCCTTGTGAGTCGGCGTACTCCCAGGGCATCCAGCCGACGTAGATGGACCAGGCAATCGTGAAGCTCGGTTTGTCCTCTGCCACTGCCACCAGCGCCTGCGACCCAAGCAAGGCGCTCAGCAGCATCGTCGCGAGGGTCTTCATGGTCGTTCTCATTAGGCTGTTCTCCAAAATGCTGATCGAGTCATTGTTCTAAAATGGTGCAACCACGCCTGCTCGAGCGCCGATTCGGGGCAAAAATTTCGCGCCGCGCACACCGAGGTGCATGTGCGAGCGCTCCGTCTCGAGCACCTGCACCAATCCGGTGGTCATCAACCCGCGCTGGTTCAACGCGGGGATTGCGCGTCATTTCGGAAACAGCCGTCATGCACCGCTCTGGCGCTGCCCCGTGAGCTTTGGTTGGTCCTTCAAGCGTCAGGGTAGGAAGAGCAGGAAACGTGCCAGCTGGGAGAGGTCTTAAGCGCTTTGCCCGGGGCTTCAGGTCGCGCTCGCGCTCTGCCTCACGTCTCGCGAGCCGCAAGCCAACCGCGCCAGCCGCCATAGGACGTTATGTCCTGCGCGCCAGCCTCACAGCCGGCAGCGCCGATAAAACCAACAACCTCGCTGCCATCGTCGAGACGGACCTTGCCGAGTCCAAGAGGCGCTGGAATGCCGGCCAGAAAGCTGCCGATGGTTTCCTCTGGAAGGTCCCAGAGCTCCACTTCGATACTCGCGCTGCCGGTGGCATCAGCAACGAGCGCAGGACGTTCCGGCGGCCCACCGGGGAGGGCAAAAATGCGATAGCCCGGGGCCGTGCTGCAGCGCTTCACCAGCCTGCCACCGCGATCGAGTACCTGATGGTTAAGGGGCAGGCCTTCCATATGGGCGCCGGCCAGCACCAGCGGGTAACCGCGGGTCGCTCGCCAGGGCTCATCAAGAAAACGGGCCGCAAGCTCCAACAGCGACAGGTCCGTACCGGCACCCGCAAAGAGCGTTACGCCGAAGGGCAGTCCGGCCTCATTCTCACCGGCAGGCACCGCAACGGCGGCGTAATCCAGCAGGTTCATGAAGTTTGTGAAGCGGCCAAGGGCGCTGTTTACGGCAACGGGCTCCGCCGCCACTGCTTCTATCGTGGGAAAGCGATCAACCGTCGGCAGCATGATTACATCCACCTCGCTGAACACCGCACTGGCCGCCGCCGCCTTGCTGCGCAGCGCATCAAAGCCGCGGAAAGCGGCAACCGCGTCCTGCGCCCCGCCACCGGTAATGATCGATGCAGTGACCGGATGCACGTCGTCTGGATGGTCGTTGATGAAGGTCCCGACCGCAGCCGCCCTCTCGGCTACCCAGGGGCCGTCGTAGAGCAATTCGCCAGCCGCAACAAAGGGGCCGACGTCCACGGGTACCACCGTGCAACCGATGTCTGCCAGGCGTGCGCAGGCTCGTTCGAACTCGGCCGGCCCCCAGGTCGGATCCGGGAAGACGAGACTGTCCGGCAGCGGCACGCCAACCCGATTCGGCTGCGGCAGAAAGCGTTGCAGTAGGTCCCGGGCGCCGTAATCAAGCCCGTCGGGGCCACTCAGAACGTCGAGCAGCAGCGCCGCGTCGGCAACGCTGCGGGTAAAAGTGGTCACACAGTCCAGAGACCTGCACGCGGGTACCACGCCGGTCGTGGGCAACAGGCCGCGGCTTGGTTTCATACCCACCAGGCCATTGAGCGCCGCCGGTACTCGACCGGAACCCGCCGTATCGGTTCCGAGGGCAAAGTCGGCCTCGCCAAGGGCAACGGCCACCGCCGATCCGGCGCTTGAGCCGCCCGATATCCGGTCAGGATCAAAGGCATTCCGACAGGGCCCATAGGGAGATCGGGTGCCGACGAGGCCAGTGGCGAACTGATCGAGGTTGGTCTTGCCGAGCGGCACGGCGCCAGCGTTGAGTGCGCGCTGCACGACCGTCGCCGAAGCTTCAGGGGTATAGGCATAGGCCGGGCAGGCGGCCGTGGTAGGCACCCCGGCGAGGTCTATGTTGTCCTTGATCGCGAAAACCAGGCCCGCCAGCGATGCGGACGGATCGTCGCTGTGAAAGCTGAGGCTTTCTGCGGGTGCCAGGCGTTCTATCCACACATTGTGATCAGCGTTCTTCAGCGACTCAGCGGCCAGGCGCTCGAGACGCTCCTGAAGGTCCTCATCGGCCACGCGCTGCGCTTCGAAAGGCGCCCCCATCAGAGTTCTGTCCCTGCGCAAAGAGGGCCTGCGCAAAGAGGCAACAATGCGGCAGCAGTGCGGGTTGGTAGGGAGCATGGTGTACGCATGAATGAGGGATCCTTCGAAAGTAAATAGCAAGTGCCGCCGATAAACGGCGACCTCAGGTCAGGGCTTTGCTAGCAAATTTCGCGCCCGGCGGCCCTCCGGCGCGATTGCCGAGCAACAGGCGAGCGAGCACAAGACTTGCAGCGCCAGAAGCGAATACCCTGTAACCACCCAAACAGGGCCGGAAGCCAGTCCGGGTGCAAGGTCGCAAGCAATGAGCACAGAAATCACCGAGGCAGTCCTTCTTGAGAGACGCCTCGCGATCGCGGAGGCGATGATCGATGCCTTCTACTCCTTCGACCCGGAGCGCCTCGCCCCGATGCTGGCAGACGCCGAGGAGTCTGCGCGCCACCTCCTCTACTACCAGGGCTGGGCCGAAGGCGGGAATTACAAGATTGTGGAACGCGGCACCTGCATGGCAGCTGGGGAAAACCAGATTCGATGCGCCATCACCGTCGAGGACGATCCCATCATGGCGCTGGGTTCTGACTTCAAGGTCACCGACACTTTCACGATCACCTTCGAGGGCACGAAAATCAGTGCGGTGGAAACCAGCTCCGACGATCCGCCGATTTACTATCAGGCTCGCGACTGGGTTTTTAGGAACATGCCAGAAGTCAGAGAAGGCCCCTGCCAGGGATTTTTCGATGGCGGGCCGACGCCCGGCGCTTGTGCCCGCGCTATGACGACAGGCTATCGGGCCTTTGCCGCCAGCGACGATTTTCCCGGACTTCCCGGAGAGTCTTCAGAAGGCGGTTCCCGATAGTGCATAGACGCCGATCAAGCCGCCCTTAGGCACCATAGGAGTGCGCGCCTGCCCTCGAGCAGCGCAGAGCTTCGTCGTGAGAGCTGCCGGGTCAGAGCTTCGTGCTCAGAGATCCGTGAGCTTTTTGTTCGGATAGAACGCGAGGAGCAGCTGATCCTTGATCGATAGCGGCACGCCTTTGCCCGCTCCAATCTGTCCTTCATTCTCATCGCCACAATAGGTGCCAAATACCCTGTCCCAGAAAATGATATTGCACCCGTAGTTGCTGTCGCTGTGCTCACGAGCGTGGGCGTGATGGATGTGGTGCTGCTGGGCAGTGGCGAAGAACCAGTTGTAAACCGGCATGGATTTCAGCGGGAGGTTTGAGTGATTGAGCACGCCATTCCAGATGCTGAAAGCACCGGCCACAGCCATCACGGAGTCGCTGGCACCCATCAGGGCAAGGGCAACCGGCGTACCCAGGAACAGCGCGGGCCATTCCAGCGGATGGGTACGATCGCCGCGCATACAGCCCATTTTCGTAATGTGGTGGTGTGTTGCGTGGATGCGCCACCAGAACAGGGATTCATGCTGCACCCGATGCAGCCAGTAGTAGACGAAGCTCGACGCCGACAGAACCAGCAGCGCACAGCCGATGAGACCGAGCAAGGTGCTGGGCTCAAGGGTAATCTGCAGCGGCGCTATATCCCGCACCGCCCGCAATCCTGCGGAAATGGGCGTCTCGTAAAAGTCGCTGTAGAGCGGCACGAAGACCAGGCCCGCTGCCGCAAGCCAGCCGGCATCCTCGATCATCTCCTTCGGCTCAAGCAGCCAGTCCTCGCGCTTGGTCCAGATACGCTCGGCAACGATCAAAAGGGGAATCGGCAACACAATCATGATGGCGCCGAACAGCTCATGGTTCATCCATTCCTGGGTGATCATAGTGGCTACCAGGAACATCGATCCAAGGACCAGAATCGGCTGCGGCAGTGCCCGCAGCAGATCGTTGCGGGTCCAGGAGCGGACCGCGTGCAGCTCTTCGAGGGCGCTTTCCAGAAAACCCTTTCGGGCAGCATCTGATGGCTTAAAGAGGGAGTCCTGTACCTGATCGCTCATAAGACCTTTCTCCGCGTTGAGCGGACATGATAACTACGCGCGTGGAAATGCAAAATTCATGCACGTTCCGAGCAAAGCGACAAACACCGCTTCCAGTCACAAGCCGGTCCGGCCCGATCCAGCGCTCGGACTGCGCAAACACCGCTGTTTCATTGATCCAAAAGGGGTCCAAGGCCCACGCACGCGCGTCTAGGCGGTGCCTGGAGACACGCCAAAAACCTCGAAAGGCAAGACCGACGCCGAATGGCGGCGCGCAATACCGCCACAAGAGAGGGCGGCAGGCGCCCCATCGTAAGGCGCCTGCGCCAGACCTGTGCAGAGCGCCGTCGCCGGGACCTGCCACGTTGCCGTGAAAATCCCGGCGGGGACTGTCCCTGGCGCTGGTCTGGCCCGCCGCCACAGCTGTTGGGCAATGGCACGCGCATTGCACCACCCGCTGCAGGCCCTCTGTCGTTTTCCCCGCGCGGTCCAGGGACGGACCGCGCGGCGGTTCTGCTATCCGGCTCCCGACTATCCAGTCGCCTTCGCGTCGCAGATCGCTTCTGTATCATGGGCAACGGGCAGACGGTCGCGAAAGGGACCATCCGGGGACATCCGGGGAATTGGGGGGATCTGATCAACGCGCTTATCAGCGAACACCTGACCGTATGAATGCGATTACAGCATCGCACACTGCAGGACCAGCAACTGGCACCGACGAATGGCGGGCAAAACTCAGCCTGCGCTTCGTGCCAGGCAGCAGACACACGCGCCTCGAACGCGAGCCAGGGTTTGGCCCGCTCTACGTACAGAAGCCCTTCTATCCGGAGGGCGATCTCTGCCATGTTTATCTGCTGCATCCGCCCGGGGGCGTTGCCGGCGGCGACCGGCTGGACGTTCAGGTGCGCTGCGCTTCCGACAGTGCCGCGCTGCTGACCACTCCGGCTGCGAACAAGTTTTACCGCAGCAACGGTCGACCCGCGACGCTGACGCAGACCATCAGGGTGGAAGCCGGCGCGAGCTGCGAGTGGCTGCCTCAGGAGACGCTGCTCTTCGGTGGCGCGGTGGCAGAGATCGATACCCGCTTCGAGCTTGGTCCCGGCGCTCGTCTGATCGCCTGGGACTGCCTGTGCCTTGGCCGGGAGGCTTCCGGCGATCGATTCAGCACGGGTGCTGTGACCACACACCTGCGCATCGGGAATGACAACGCCACGCCGCATTTCGCAGAAACCTTACAGCTCGAGGCCGGCAGCCGACTCCTGTCGGAACCCTGGGGCCTCGACGGACGGCGGGTTGTTGCAACGCTCTGCGCAACCCCGGCCGACGAAGATGTACTGGCTGCGTTCCGCGCAACACGCCCCCCGAATACAGCGGGAAGCGCATCGATCCTTGAGGCCTCGACACTTGTGGACAATCTGCTGGTGCATCGGGTCCTTGGCCATGGCAGCGAAGCCGTGCGCCAGGCCCTCGTCGCCAGCTGGTCCGCCCTCAGGCCGATGGCCATTGGTCGGTCCGCCTGCGCACCCCGTATCTGGAACACCTGAGCCGCAAGGGAGAGAAGAACCATGGAGCTCACGCCGCGAGAGAAAGACAAACTGCTCATCTTCATGGCCGGGGAGCTCGCCGAAAAACGACGGGCCCGCGGCGTCAAGTTGAACTACCCGGAAAGCGTGGCGCTGATTTCCAGCGCTATCGTCGAAGGGGCCAGGGACGGCCGAACCGTGGCCGAGCTCATGCAGCTGGGCACCACGCTGCTCGGCCGCGAAGACGTCATGGACGGCATTCCCGAAATGCTCCACGAGGTGCAGGTGGAAGCGACCTTTCCCGACGGGACCAAGCTTGTCACCGTGCATAACCCCATCGATTAACGCGAGGAAACAGGATGATTCCTGGAGAGCTGCTGACGGAGGCCGGCGAACTTGAACTCAACGCCGGCCGACCTGTAACGACCATCGAAGTCGCCAATACCGGTGATCGGCCCATTCAGGTGGGTTCCCACTACCATTTTGCGGAAACCAATCCTGCCCTCGACTTCGATCGGGAAGCGGCTCGCGGACAGCGCCTCGATATCCCCGCCGGCACCGCCGTCCGTTTCGAACCGGGCCAGCGGCGCACGGTAACGCTTGTTCCCTACGCCGGCGCGCGCCGTGTTTATGGCTTTAACGGCGCCGTTATGGGCGCCCTGGAGGACGCCTCATGAGCACCATGGATCGCCGCGCCTACGGCGAGATGTTCGGGCCTACCACCGGCGATCGCCTGCGCCTGGGAGATACGGAGCTGATCGTCGAGGTGGAACGCGACTACGCGGACTATGGCGATGAAGTGAAGTTCGGCGGCGGCAAAGTTGTTCGCGACGGGATGGGCCAGAGCCAGCGCCCGGCGGCGGAGGTGGTTGATCTCGTCATTACCAACGCGCTGATCATCGACCACTGGGGAATCGTCAAAGCCGACGTCGGCATCAAAGACGGCCGCATCGCCGCCATCGGCAAAGCGGGTAATCCCGATGTGCAGGCAAGCGTTGACATTGTCATCGGCCCGGGCACAGATGCCCTTGCCGGTGAAGGCATGATCCTAACGGCCGGCGGCATCGACGCGCACATCCACATGATCTGCCCGCAGCAGATCGAAGAAGCCTTAAGTTCGGGCATCACGACCATGCTCGGCGGCGGCACGGGACCGAGCACGGGCACCAACGCCACCACCTGCACGCCAGGACCCTGGAACATCGCGCGGATGCTGCAGGCCGCCGATGCCTTTCCCATGAACATCGGCCTGCTCGGCAAAGGTAACGCGAGCCTGCCGGAGGCACTCACGGAACAGGTAGCCGCCGGCGTGATCGGACTGAAACTGCATGAAGACTGGGGCACCACCCCCGCTGCCATCGACAACTGCCTGAACGTGGCCGAGGCCATGGACGTGCAGGTGGCCATCCACACAGACACCCTGAACGAATCAGGCTTCGTCGAGCAGACCCTGGCCGCCTTCAAAGACCGCGCCATTCATACCTACCACACAGAGGGCGCCGGCGGGGGGCATGCGCCGGACATCATCAAGGCCTGCGGCCTCAGCAATGTGCTGCCTTCGTCCACCAACCCGACACGCCCCTACACGGTGAATACCGTCGACGAACACCTCGACATGCTGATGGTCTGCCATCACCTTGATCCTAAAATCGCCGAAGACGTCGCCTTCGCCGAGTCCCGCATCCGCCGCGAGACGATCGCCGCCGAAGACATCCTCCACGACCTCGGCGCGATCTCCATGATCGCCTCGGACAGTCAGGCCATGGGGCGGGTCGGCGAAGTTGTCTGCCGCACCTGGCAGACAGCGCACAAGATGAAGGTCCAACGCGGCCCTCTGCCCGAGGACAACGATCGCAACGACAACCTGCGCGTGCGCCGCTTCGTTGCGAAGTACACGATCAACCCGGCCATTACGCACGGGATCGCCCATGAGGTGGGTTCCGTGGAAATCGGTAAACTCGCTGATCTTGTGCTGTGGAAGCCGGCCTTTTTCGGCATTAAGCCGGCACTGATTCTGAAGGGCGGCATGATTGCCGCCGCTGCCATGGGAGATCCGAACGCTTCAATTCCAACGCCGCAGCCCGTGCACTACCGGCCCATGTTCGGCGCTTTCGGCGGCGCCCGGCACGCCACCAGCCTGACCTTTGTCTCGCATACGGCTCTCGACGGCGGCGTAGGCACAGAGCTGGGCCTTGCGAAAGGCCTGGCAGCGGTCCGCAACACACGCGGCGTCAGCAAGGCCGACATGGTGCTGAACGACTACACGCCGTCGCTCGACGTTGATCCCGAAAGCTACGAAGTCCGCGCAGACGGCGAGCTGCTGACCTGCGAACCGGCCGACGTGCTGCCCCTTGCGCAGCGCTACAGCCTGTTTTGAGGCCAGCATGACTCGACTCATCTTTTCAGAGCTTGCCGGTGACGCCACACCGGAAAATGTCGCCGATCGATTGATCCTGCCCTTTCATGCCCGCCAGAAGGCCCGGCAACGGATTACGCTGGCCTCAGGACAGGAGGCCGGCTTGAAGCTGCCACGGGGCACGCTGCTGCGCGGTGGGGACAGGCTCCTGGCAACGGACGGCACGATCATCGAGGTGCAGGCAGAGGCGGAGCCTGTATCAACCGTGAGAACCGGCGACCCGCAGCAGCTCGCCCGGGCCGCTTATCATCTCGGCAATAGACACGTGCCCGTGGAAGTGGGCGACGGCTGGGTCCGTTACGGCGCTGATCACGTCCTGGATGCAATGCTGGTCGGCCTTGGACTGGCGCCGAGCGCAGAAATCGCTCCCTTCGAACCGGAAGGCGGCGCCTACACGCACGGGTCACACAGCCACGGAGCCGCCCACAACCACGGCCACGACCGCGACCACGACCACGACCACGACCACGACCAAGTTAAGACTAAGGCGTTGAATAGCGCGCAGACACACGACCATGGCTGAGGCCGCCGCCGCACCAGCAGTAGATCCGAGGCTCTGGATGCTGGTGAGCCCTACCCTGCCCGTGGGCGGCTACAGCTACTCCCAGGGGATCGAACACGCTGTGCTCTGCGGCCGTCTTAACAGTGCAGCGGACGTAAGCAACTGGGTGAGCGGTCTCCTCGACGCCGCCATCGGTCGCGTGGACCTACCGATCCTCGCGCGCCTTTACCAGGCCTCAGAGGCCGCGGACCCGGCGGCGGTCAAATACTGGAACCGGCAACTGCTGGCGCGCCGGGAAACGGCGGAACTGCGCCGGGAAGATCTGCTTATGGGTGAAGCCCTCGAACGCCTCATTGCCGACCTGCAGCTGCCGGCGCTGCCGGCCATGGGTCAACGCGCGACCTTCGCCCTGGCGCTGGCCCGAGCGAGCCTCGCCTTTACGATTCCCCTCCTCTCCTGTCTGACCGCCTACGGCTGGATCTGGTGTGACAACCAGATCGCCGCTGCGGTAAAGCTCGTTCCCCTCGGACAGACAGATGGGCAGCGACTGCTTCTGGCCTTAACAGAGCAGCTGCAGGACACGGTCGCCC
>JBCDDI010000100.1:0-9288 GCA_039180365.1 Pseudomonadota bacterium | reverse complement strand
TCGGGGGCAGCGCCCCCGGGCCCACAATCAGGCGGCGTGCGGCATGGGGGCAAGGGAGGCGCCGAGGGCCTCGGCAACCGGCGGATGGGTGATGCGACCCTCGTGCACGTTGAGCCCGGCAGCAAAACCGGCATCAGCCGCAAAGGCGCACTCCCAGCCTGCTTCCGCCAGGCTCGCAACGTAAGGCAGCGTCACGTTGTTGAGGGCGAGCGCCGAAGTGCGAGCGACGGCCCCGGGCATGTTGGTCACACAGTAGTGCACGACCCCCTCGTCCATATAAGTCGGGTTGTCATGGGTCGTCGGTCGGGAGGTTTCAAAACAGCCACCCTGATCGATGGAGATATCCACCATCGCGGCACCGTCGGCCATCTCTCGGACCATGGATCGGGTGACAAGCCGCGGCGCCGCCGCGCCGGGAATGAGCACCGCACCAACCACCAGATCGGCGCCGAGCACCTGTTCTCTGACGTTGGCCGCACTGGCCATCAGCACCCGTGCGCGGGCTCCGAAGTGTTCCGAAAGCCACTTCAGGCGCGCCACGGACTTATCGAGGATGGTCACATCCGCCTGCAGACCAACGGCCATCTCTGCCGCGTTGGTACCGGCAATGCCGCCCCCAAGAATGACCACCTTGCCCGGCGCCACACCAGGCACGCCACCCAGGAGCGTCCCGCGGCCACCGCTCGCCTTCTGCAGCGCGTAGGCGCCGACCTGAATCGACATACGGCCGGCGACCTCACTCATCGGGGTCAGGAGCGGCAGCGTCCCGGCAGGGTCGGTGACTGTTTCGTAGGCGATGGCCGTCACACCGGAGGCCATGAGGGCCTGAGCTTGAGCCGCATCAGCGGCGAGATGGAGATAGGTAAACAGCATCTGCCCGGGACGGAAGCGAGCGCACTCGGCAAGCTGAGGCTCTTTCACCTTCACCACCAGCTCGGCAGCAAAGGCGTCATCCACGCTGCCAATGCGCGCGCCTGCAGCCCGGTAGTCGGCGTCGGAGAAACCGATGCCGGCGCCGGCGCCTGCCTCGACGATGAGTTCATGGCCACGGGCGGTGAGCTCGGCTACCGAGTCCGGCGTCAGACCGACGCGATATTCATGAATCTTGATCTCTGCGGGTACACCAATGCGCATGACGGATCTCCTGGTCGACGTTCGATGAATGGCCACCAGGCTACCGACTCCTGGCCGGTGAATCCTTGCGTTCTAAGCGCTAGATCGGCCAAATTCAGCGGAATCTGCTAAAATTTTAATCTATGACGCAATTATCTTCTTATTTAGATCGCTTCGACCAGGCAATCCTGCATGAATTGCAGCTCGACGGGCGTCTCTCAAACGCCGCCTTGGCGGAGCGCATCAACCTTTCGGAGTCCGCCTGTCTCAGGCGGGTGCGGAATCTTGAGGAAAGCGGGCTGATCCGGGCCTACGTTGGCCTGCTCGATCAGTCCATGGCCGGCTATCCGGACAACGTCTTCGTGCAGATTACCCTCGCAAGCCAGCAGCGCGACGATCTTGCCGCTTTCGAAGCCGCCGTCGCCGAGCTGCCGGAAGTCATGGAGTGTTACCTGATGTCCGGCACCTCAGACTATATCCTGAGGGTCATTGTCGCTGACGCGCGCGACTATGAACGTATCCACAGCAACCATCTCACGCGCCTCCCCGGCGTCGACCGGGTGCATTCGTCCTTCGCCCTGCGCACGGTCATCAAACGGACGGAGCTGCCACTCCGCGAGAGCCGTTAGCGTTCACGGATTGCTCGGGAGAAATCGGCAGGGAGTTCTCAAGCGGTCTCGGTTAGGACCTCAGATCAGCTCCGGCGCCGTCAGCGAAAACTCAGCCATGACTTCATCGGCATAGTCGATACGGCCTGTCAGCTCCCGGGGATCGCCGTGCACCAGGCGCAGACAGGCTTCTGCCATGTGCTCAACGGGCGTTACCCGCTCCCTGTTTTCGTCGTTGATGAGCTTGTGATGCAGAACCCCGGGCGTTGCAACAAGCCCCGGCGAGATTACGTTGACGCCAATGTTCTCATCGAAAAGCTCCTGGGCCAGGCCGGTCGTAAAGCGCTCGAGGGCCGCTTTACACATGCCATAGACCGTGCCACCACGTCCTCCCAGCGTTTTCTCCGGGTGGATGGCTGCGTGAGATGATATGTTAAGAATCCAACCCTGGCCGCGCTCCCGCATTCCCGGCAACACCAGCTGGGCCAGCTCAAAGGGGGCCCAGACCTGAACGTCCATCATCAGCCGGAAGCGCTTCTCGGGAAAATCCGCAACGGGGATGAAGTAGGTGATCGCCGCATTGTTAACAAGAATATCGACGCGACCAAACTCATCTTCCGCCTCGCGAATGAGCCGCTGCCGATCCTCCGCAAGCGCCAGATCGGCCTTCACAGCAATAGCCCGGCCCCCGGCTGCCGTGATGGCGGCAACGGTATCCGTGATCGTGCCTGGCAGATAATGCTCGTCGTCACTGACGGTCCTTGCCGACACAACCACCGCAGCACCTTCCATGGCATAGCGGCGGGCAATGGCCTCGCCGATGCCCCGGCTCGCACCGGTCACCACGGCAACCTGCCCTTTAAGTACTCCCTCTGGGTTAATCATCCTGAGCTCCCCCGGGCCACGGCCCCACCGGTGAAAGTCAGGGACTATAGCGCGCCCCGCGAAGGGCGGTACACTCGCCGCCCTCACAGGCAGATTCAAAAACGATGCTTCGCCCGACAACCTCCTGGAAACGAATTCGATCTTTGAGCCTGGTGTCGCTCTGCAGCGCCTTGTTAACCGCGGGAACTCAAGCCGCGGCTGAAAGCAGCGATCCCTGTCTCGATGCCACAGGCGGCCCCGCCGAGGCCCTGATTCGAGTCTGCTCGGATCAGATCGCTGCCCTGACCTTCGACCGGGACAGCGGCCTGCCGGTCACGGGCGCCCTGGCGAGTGCCCACAGTAACCGGGCGCTCGGTCACCAGGCAGACGGAGACTATGAAGGCGCACTGGCCGACTTCGACACGGCCCTGGCTCTGCTGCCAAACAGCGCCGCCATCCTGCTGAATCGGGGCAATCTGCGCCTGCAGCAGGGTGATCCCACGGGGGCTCTCGCCGACTATGCCCGGGTTCAGGAGGTAAGCCCGAGCCTCGCCGAGGCAGCCTTGCGCAACAGCGTCCTCGCTTATCGGGCTCTGGGTCGACCACTGGAAGCCGAAGCCCTGGCCGCTCAACTCAAAGCACGGGCAGCGGGCGCGCTCAACAACGACCCAGCGTCGCCGGAACTCGCGCCAGTCGATTCCCCGCCCGGGTAAGGAGTTCGTAGGCAAAGGTCCCGGCAGCCGCTGCCACCTCGTCGACGCTGAGCAGATCGCCGTAACACTGCACCCAGTCGCCAACTTTGAGCGCTGTTGCCGCGGACGTATCGATGACGGTCGAATCCATGGAGATTCGACCGAGAATCGGACAGCGCGCCTCGCCGGCGGCCATGACGCCGCAATCAGACAGAGACCAGGGCACGCCATCCTCATAACCGATCCCGACCACCGCAAGCCGCGCTGGGGCATCGAGGCGTCTGGAGGCGCTGTAGCCAACGGTGGTGCCCGCGGGCGCTTCCTTAAGCTGCAGCACCTGTCCCTCCAGCGCCGCCACCGGACGCACCGGCGACGGCCCCTCGGCAAAGGGATTACCTCCGTAAAGACCAATACCCGGTCGACCAAGTTGTCCCTGCCACTCCGGGCCGGTGAGACAGGCCGCCGAATTTCCCAGACTCGTCCGAATGCCAGGAAAGTTCGCCCGCAGGGCTTCGAAGCGTTTCAGCTGCGCGGCATTCATGGGGTGCTGGGGATCGTCGGCACAGGCGAAGTGGCTCATCAGCAGCGTCAGGTTCAATGCCTCGAGGCCGCTGCTGCTCATGGAGAGCGCCGCAGTAAGTTCATCGCTCATGACCCCGAGGCGCGTCATGCCCGTGTCGATGTGGAGCGCAGCCGGCCGCTCGCGGTGCGGTATCCAGAGTGCCACCTGGGCGAGGTCGTTGAGGATCGGAATCACATCGTGGGCTGCGGCGGCAGCGGCGGCATCGGCACCGGTCACGCCCTCAAAGAAGTAGACGTCCGTTGCCGGACCAGAACGCTCTCCAGGGCTCAGGCTTTGCGCTGTGACCGGGGCGGCGGCCTGATCGAGCGCTGCGCGGAGGTCGAGCGCCTCGTCGAGGGTTGCGACGAAAAAAGAGCGACAGCCGGCCTGGTGGAGGCGCAGGGCCGCGGCCGTCATCCCCACGCCATAGCCATTGGCTTTGACCACAGCACCGGTTTCATGCCCCGGCGCCGCCGCGGACCGAAACAGCTCGTAGTTCGCGGTGAGCGCCTCTAAGTCGATTCTGAGGCGCCCGGTCACAACGTCCCCCTGGCCCGGTGGGAACTGCTACTGCAGTGAGTTGATGTGGGCGACGACGTCGTTAACCGCTTTTTCACTGTTAACCGTTGCCGCCATGGGGCGCATCTGATTGCCGTAGATGTCTTTCGGATCGTAGCCTCGCAGACCGTTGTTGTAGTTGTTGATCTGCCGTGCCAGATACCAGTCGTCGAGGCCGGCAAGGCGCGGCCCCCCCATGGCTTCATTACCTTCAGCCTGCTGACCGTGGCAGGCAGCGCAAACGGCATAGGCGGCCTGCCCGGCAGCAGCGTCGCCCTGGATGGTGGTTTCGGACTTAGCTACCGGCAGAGATTCGATGTAAGCGATCAGATTGGCCTCTGCATCGGGGTTGCCGACGGCCATGGCCATGGGGCGCATCTGCATGCCGTAGGTGTCTCCGGGGGCAGTTCCGCGCAGGCCGTCACGATACGCGGTGAGCTGCCGAGCGATATACCAGCCTTCCTGACCGGCAAGGCGGGGGGCGTTCATGGCAACGTTACCCTCACCCTGCTGGCCGTGACAGGCAGCGCATACCGCATAGGCTGCCTGACCTGCGGCGGCATCGGCGGCAGATGCCAGCTGGGGCAGCGTCACGAGGGCCGCGATAACAATGAGAACGTTGCGTCGAATCGTCTTCACGGGCACTTCTACTCCTGTGTCTGAAGAACTCCTCCCGCCCAGGCCAGCAGCTTGCCAGACGCGCCGAATGGTTCAATGCGGAATGCCTAGGGAGGGGAGGATATAGTCAAAAAAGTTTTGTTTTTCTAGGTGTTTCTAGAAGGCTAGCGACGCCAGAATCTTGGCCATGCTGCCGCTCTGAGGCTCGTACTGAGTCGGCGATCGCCGCGGCGCCGATCGGCTTCCCGGCGTGACCGCACCGCAAAAAGTCCGCGGCCACGGCGACGCTCGTCGTGAACCCGTCTGTCGTTGCCTGAGCGGCGACCCTCGGCCAGTGCGCCTTCGCTGCCGTGCTCTGGAGGGCCAAGGGCAGATCCATCGGAGGACTGGTCGTCCGTCGCGTTCTCTCGGGGTTCCAGCGTCATAGTCCCGCCTGAGGTCAAGCTGACGCTCGACCGTGCTCCTGAGGGTGGGCCGACTATAGCCTCAATCGGCGGGAAGCCCAACTGCCTTAGGGCCAGTGCCTGTCATGGGGTATCGCCGCAGGTGCGCTGGCGGGGGAATTCTGCTTCCATGGCACCTCAGCGCTAAGAACGACAACGCTGGCCCTCAGGGTGAGGGCGCGAAGCCAGCCGCTACAGGCTGAGACGTGGAAGGGAAGCATGGGCGATCAGGAACCCGGGCGCGGTCGCGACGCTGCCAGCGACAAAGCCGAAGAAACTGCGGGGGCTGAACGGACCGCAGGGAGCGACGCGGAACCCGTCAGCGCCTTCTTCGAAGCGCTCACTGCCTATGCCATAGATCCGACCCGCTGGACCGATCTGCTCTCAGAATTTGATCGTTTATCAGACCGGCTCGAGAGCTGGGATCCCGGCGCTCTCGTGGCAGGCCTGTCGCGGGCTGAGTCGCTTTACGGGCGCAAAAAGGACAGCGGAGCCCCAGGTCAGGCCGGCTTCGTATTCCTGCTCCTCGACAGCGCCAACCAGGTTGTCGGCGCTTCCGATAATCTCGCAACGCTCGATGAATATCTCACCGTCGACAACGGCGCTATCGCCTTTCGCCATGAGGACAGTCGACGGTCGCTGGATGCCGCGCTCGGCAGCCTGCGGGCCAGGCAACACAGCCACTCGCTGATCTCCCTCACACATCCTGAGCGGCCGCGACACCGCTTCGGTTTCCTCATTTCCCGCAAAGAATTTCCAACGACCCTCGCGCAGCTCGCCGGCAACGCAACGGAAGCGCTGTTCATCGCCCGAGACGACAACGATCAGCACCTGGAGAGCGTGGTACAGGCGAGCTTCTCGCTGACGGCGGCGGAAACGGACGTAACCATGCGCCTCGTTTCTGGACTGACCTTAAAGGAGGCCGCCGAGGATCTCGGGATCAGCATCAATACGGCCCGCAACCACCTGCAGTCGGTGTTCGATAAAAGCGGCATCAACCGCCAGAGCGATCTGGTACTGGTGGTCACGCAGCTATCGGTGATTCTCGCCAGCACGGAGAGTGACCAGCTCCTCGATCAGCGCCGCCAGCGAGCCAGACGCAGCCCACCTCGCCATTTCATGATCCTGCCGGATGGACGACGGCTGGCTTACAGAACCTATGGCAATCCTCAGGGCAGGCCCGTCGTCTATCTGCACGAAACGCTGGGCTGCTCCATACTGCCGCCGGAGACGGACGAGCTCGCCAGTGCCTGCGGCCTGTATCTGATGGCGCCGGAGCGTCCGGGCTTCGGCTTTTCTGACGTGGATGCGGACTTCAGCTTCGATTCCGTCGCCGACGACATCGTTGCCTTAATGGATCACCTGCGCATCGAGAGCTGCCAGTTGCTCGGGTTCGTATCCGGTAGCGCCTTCGCGTTGCGTGTCGCTGAGCGCCACCCCAGCCGAGTTGATCACCTGATGCTCGTTGGCGGACGTCCGCCGCGGCCGATGAAGGGGCGCTTCAAGCATCTCATGCCGCTCTATACGAAGATGATCTCCCAGCCATGGCTGATGACGAGCTTCTTCAACATCCTGCGCAACAGGGCCTCGGAAGAAACCAACGCTCGCCTGATCCTGAGCGTTTACGGTTCAGTGCCACACGATCGTGCCTTCCTGGAAGCGCATCCGGAAGTGTTCCGCCACATGTCGGCCTACACCCTCGAAAGCATGACCGTCACCGCATCCGGCGTGGCCGGGGAACTGAAGTGTTTCGCCAAAGCGCAGATCAGCACCCCACCGATTCTGAAGATGCCGGTAACTGCCTGGCACGGCACTGCGGACGCGCTGGCGAGTAAGGAGGATCTACAGAAGTATCTCGAGGGTCAGCCGGTTCATTGGCGGACCTTTGCCGACGCCGGCTCGCTCATACTTTACGAACACTGGCCGCAGGTGTTGCAAGTACTCGGCGGAGCCGAATCCTGATCAGTCGGAGAGACCGCCGAGGCGCGCCGCCTGAACGATCCAGTCGTCTTTGACGATCCGTCCCTTCATCGTGTGCAGCGGGTGACTGGTGTCGTCGAGGTCCGAATCTGACAGCGTCGCGATCTGATCGAACTGGGTGATCCCGAGCTTCTTCAGCTGCTTAACAAGCTTCGGGCCAACCCCTTTAATGCGCGACAGATCGTCGGGGCCCTCAATCACCGTCGGCGGCTGCGACTCGAGCTCCCGTACCCGGTCCTTGAGTCGCTGCGTTTCTTCCCGGGCGCTCTGGAGCTGCTGATTCAGCACAACGAGCATCTTCTCTGAACTGTCACCAGCGCCGCCCTGCTTCTCGATCATGTCCTGCTGCCAGCGCAGCTTGTTGAGCTGTTCTGTGCGTTCCCGGACCATCCCTTCTAGCTTGATGACCTCTGCCTGGAGTAGGGCATTCTCTCCGGACACCTCGTCTGGCTCGCGATGATCTTCCTCTGCCTGCCGGGCTTCGAGCTCAACGCGCACGCGGTCCGCAGCTTCTTCTGCTTCGGCGGTCGCCTTTGACTGCTTGCGCAGCTGTTTCTCCAGCTTCTCGACTTTCTCGTCTTTTTCGCTCAGGGCATCCCGGAGGCTGTTCTGATCGCCGCGGAGTCCATCGAGCTCACGCGCTGCCTCATCCGCGCGGCGCTCCTGTTGTGAAGCGGCTTCCCGGGCAGCGTCGAGCTCGCGCTCCGTGTCCTTAAGTGAAGCTTCGATCTCCCCAAGCTCATGCTTCAGGGCTGCCACGTTATCGTCGTTAACCTTTTCCTTGAGTGCGGCAAGTTCAGCGTCGTGTTCTTTCACCGCATGCTGATGCGTTTTCACCGCCTCTGCGTACTCTTCCTGAACCTCGGCGAACTCTGCCTCCAGGTTCTCCATGAGCTGCTTCTGTCGCTCAAGGCGCGCATCCACCTGCGCGATATGATCGGCATTCCCCTGAGCCGCCTGCTGCGCTTTCTCAAGCGCCTCGGACAGTCGTTTGTTCTCAGCTTCTAAGGATGTGGACAGATCCGCTGCCGCCGTCTTTTCCTGCTCGAGGCCAACCACAAGATCGGATCTTTCCGTCAGCTGGGACTCAAGGTGGTCGTTGCGTTTCTTCAGCTCGTCGAGCTGTTCTGACAGCTGGCGCCGCTCCGCCTCGAAGCGGCCTGTGACCTCACCGGCAGACGCCACACACTCTTCGAGCCGCGCCACTTCTTCAGCCTGGGCTGCAAGGGTTTGTTCTTTCTCAGCGAGTTTCGCATCGCGGTCGGCCGTTTCCTGCCGCGCGCCATCAAGTTCCTCTTTCAGTGCGGCCAGTCCAGCCTCGGCGTCATCGGCTGCACGGCGGGCCTGATCAAGCTCCGCCAGACGCTCGCTTAAGCCGGCAATTTCCGCATCCCGCTCTTCAAGGCGGGCTTCCAGCTTGCGCTGCTGCTCTGTGGCACTGTCGAGCTCTGCCGGCAGCTTCTCAAGACCGCTCAGCTGCTCCGTGAGCCGGTTGATCTCGTTCTGCTTCTCCTCCACGTGACCGTGCAGGAATTCGATGTCCTGGTCGCGACTGCCAAGCGCAGTCTTTACCGCTTCAAATTCTTCGCCGCGAGTTCTGAAGGCCGCTTCGCTGGCGTCGAGGGCCTGATTGCTCGCTTTCAGCTCACTGCGGAGGTGCTCGAGATTCTCACCGAGGGTTTCTATCTGACGGTTGGCAAGTTCCGTGGTTTCGAACAGGTTTTCGTTACGGGCTTCAAGGGACTGAGCTCGCTCCCGGAGCGCCGTAAGCTCCAGATCCTGTTCTTTCAAGCGACCGTTCTGCTGCTCCTGGAGGGTCAGAAGCTCATCGATTTCCTGCTTCTGCCGCG
>JBCDDI010000099.1:0-9318 GCA_039180365.1 Pseudomonadota bacterium | reverse complement strand
GGAGAGTCGAGAGGGCTGGCGCTCAGCGGCGCAGCAGCCCGGTCCGGAGCGTTTTCAGATACTCCTGCAGCCGCAGGACGTTGTCCGGGCCCGCACGCAGCACCTGCTTCTGCAGGTCGCTCAGGCCTTCCAGCGCCGGATCGGCGTACTCGAAGAAGACCTTCGGCTGCACCAGCTCAACGTCACCGCGAAGTACCGGGACGGCAAGGACCTGATCGATGGCTGCCAGGAGCTGCGGCAGCACCTGTTCGGCGGTGCCAAGCTCCAGCATGGCCGCATCCAGCAGCGGATAGACGTCCGTGAGCAGCGTCGCGAGCGTCTCCGACGGTATCCGCTCGAGGAGTTCAAGATAGGGATCGAAGCGGGCAAAGCCGTCCGGATCGACAAAGAAGCGCACGGTCTGACCATCGGCCTCAACGACTTCCAGGACCGGATAGCGCCCATCGAGGACCAGGAAATCGAGCTGGCGACGCGGCAGCTCCCCGCGACTCGCGTTGTCCACGAGCACGGCCAGGCGGCGCAACAGATCCTCCTTCTCGAGCCACACGGCCGGCCAGCTTTCAGGCAGGCGATCGCGGACAAATCCGTCGCTGCCATCGAGCGTTGGCAGCACGAGCTGCGGCTCAAGGGCGGTCGGTGAAGGAGGTGTCTGCTCCATGACCTGGTCGGTCAGCGTCGGTTCAGGCACCGGCGTGCTGACGGCTTCCGGCTCTGCTGCCGGTGCCGTCAAAGGCTCTGTCACGACAACAGGCTGCTCAGCCTGGCGAAGGTAAAAAGTGAGTCCGAGGATGGCTGCGGCTGCGATGGTGAGACCACCGATGAGAAAGCTTGAACGCATGACCTATTATGACTTCTGGGCGGGATCTTTGATCGCCGCTTCGAGCAACTTCCATAATGGCTCCAGAGTTGCCCTGGGCGGACCGCGCTCCCAAGCGCGGACCGGGTCCGCTATCATTTCTGCCCTTCCGCAAACGCCAGAGGCCGCCCCTTGAGCGCTACTGCCATCCGCAGCATTCTCGACCACAGCGTCGATCTCGCGACCGAAGTCACCATCGAAGGCTGGGTTCGATCCCGCCGTACCTCCAAGGGCGGCTTTTCGTTCATTCACGTGAACGACGGCTCAGCCATGGACTCGCTGCAGGCCGTCGCCGACGGCGCTTTGCCTAACTACGAAGCGGACATTCTGGAAATCGGCACCGGCTGTGCGGTGCGCATCACGGGCGAGGTGGTCGAGTCTGGCGGGAAAGGCCAGGATCGTGAAATTCAGGCAAAAACCGTAGAAGTGCTCGGCTGGGTCGACGACCCGGAGCACTACCCGATCGCAAAGAAACGCCACACCTTCGAGTATCTCCGCACCGTGGCGCATCTCAGACCACGTACTAATACCTTTGGCGCCATTTCCCGGGTACGCAACGCCATTGCCATGGCCGTGCACGGTTTTTTCCAGAGCCACGGCTTCCAGTGGGTTAACACGCCGATCATCACCGCCAGCGACTGCGAGGGCGCCGGGGAGCTGTTTCGAGTCTCCACCCTCGACTTCGTCAATCGCGACAAGCCCGTCAACTTCGACGAAGACTTTTTCGGCGAAGAGACTTTTCTCACCGTCTCCGGACAGCTCAACGTTGAGAGCTACTGCCTGGCGCTGAAAAACGTCTACACCTTCGGGCCGACGTTCCGAGCCGAAAACTCGAACACGTCGAGGCACCTCGCTGAGTTCTGGATGATTGAGCCGGAGATCGCCTTCGCAGACATTCACGACAACGCAACGCTGGCGGAAGATCTGCTGAAAGCCGTGTTCGCCGAGGTGCTTCAAAAGTGCCCGGAAGACATGGCGTTCTTCGCCCAGCGTGTTGATGAGACGGTAATCGATCGGCTGCAGAACGTCATCGACAAGCCCTTCGAGCGCCTGAGCTACACGGAAGCGGTCAGGATCCTCGAGCAGTCTGGTCAGGACTTTGAATTCCCCGTGAGCTGGGGTGCGGATCTGCAGAGTGAACACGAGCGCTTTCTCACAGAGCAGCATGTGCAGGGGCCCATGGTGGTGATCGACTACCCGAAAGAGATTAAAGCTTTCTACATGCGCCTGAACGACGATGAGAAGACCGTGGCCGCCATGGACGTGCTGGTTCCCGGCGTCGGCGAAATTGTCGGGGGCAGCCAGCGTGAGGAACGCCTCGACGTCTTGAGCCGGCGCATGGCTGAGCAGGGCCTCGAGGGAGAACTCGAGTGGTACAAGGATCTGCGCCGCTACGGCACCGTACCCCATGCGGGTTTCGGTCTGGGTCTTGAGCGACTGGTGCTTTACGTCACCGGCATGGAAAACATCCGTGATGCCATTCCGTTCCCACGCGTGCCGAACAACGCAAGTTTCTAGGGCAGAACGGGTGAGCGACGTAAGAGACGCAAGAGACGCAAGAGACGCAAGAAACGACCGCATAAGCGCCTCGCGCAGGGGCCTATGCTGAAATCGCTGTGGCGCCTGAAAGGCTTCGTCGGCCCCTATCGCTGGCGTCTTGGCTCCGGGATTGCGTTCTTCGGCGTTGCCCGCTTCCTTGAGCTGAGCATTCCCCTCAGCATGGCGCAGGCCATCGACCGTATCGCTGCCGGTAACTACGACGTAACGGGGCCCGTTACGCTGATCTTCGCGGCCGTAGCTGGCCGTTTTGTGGTGGTCTCCCTGGCCCGCTATCTGGTGCGCAGCTCCGGCATCCGGGTCGCCTTTGATTTACGTCAGGCGCTCTACGATGCGCTGCAGCAGCAGGGTTCAAGCTTCTTCAACCGCTATACGATCGGCGACATGATGACGCGCGCCGTCGCCGACATCGCCCTCATCCAACGACTCATCGCCATGGGCACGATCCTGCTGGTCATCGTGGTTTACGCCTCGATCATGGGCTTTGGCTTCATGTTCTATCTTTCCCCCTCGCTGACGCTGCTCCTGCTGCCGCCCCTGCCCTTCGTTTACCTCTACGCGCGCTGGGCCTCCGGGAAGATGGCCGTGGCCTCGAAAGACGTCCAGGAACGCATGTCGGATCTGGCCGATCAGGTACAGGAAAATCTGTCCGGTATCCGCACGATCCAAGCCATGGTTCAGGAAGAGAACGAAATTGGCCGCTTCCTCGACGCTAACCAGGCCTACTCAAACGCGTTCTACGCCCAGGCGCGCATCAACTCTCTCATGTCTGCCTGGATGCCGACGATTGCGGCAGTGTGTTCGATCACCATCATCGGCTACGGCGGGCACCTTGTGACCACCGGAGAGATGACCATTGGCGTGCTTGTCGCCTTCATCTCCTATGTGGGTTTCGTCGTGCAGCCCTTCCGCGTGGCCGGATTTGTTATCAGCCTCTTTCAGCGCGCCGCCGTGGCGAGCGACCGGCTTTTCGAAGTGCTGTCGCGAGCGCCGGAGATCACCGATGCGCCAACGGGCGAAGCGCCGGCGCTGGTTCGCGGCGATCTCGAGATCCGCAATCTCACCTTCAGCTATCCGAACCAGGCGGGAAAGGCCCTCGACGACATCACCCTCAAGGTTCGAGCAGGTGAACGGATTTCGATCATGGGCAGAGTTGGCTCCGGCAAAACGACGCTCTTAAAGCAGCTCGTGCGGCTCGTCGATACGGAGCATGGGGTGGTGTTTCTCGATGGCGTCGACGTCACCGCCTACCCGCTCTCACAGCTTCGCAGCCAGGTGGCTCTCGTGCCGCAGGATCCTTTCCTGTTCGGTGAAGCTCTGAGCGCCAACCTCACCTACGACGATCCGAATCGCATGCTCGACGAAATCTGGGCAGCCGCAACCTCGGCCGACCTGCGGGAGACCATCGAAGACTTCCCCGAACAGATGGATACGATCGTCGGCGAACGCGGCGTCACGCTCTCCGGCGGCCAGAAGCAGCGTGCCACCCTGGCTCGGGGACTGATCCGCCACGCGCCGGTTCTGATCCTCGACGACTGCTTTTCAAGCGTAGATACGGAAACCGAAGAACATATCCTGACTGAGCTCGCCCGCTTGAGACGCGGCCAAACCACGCTGCTGGTGTCGCATCGGGTATCCACGGCGCGGCATTCGGATCGCATCGTCATGCTCGACGAAGGGCGAATCGTTGAGGAAGGCACCCACGAGGAACTCATCGCAAGCGGCGGCCTCTACGCGGAGCTCGAACGCATTCAGCGCGAAGGGGCAAGCGAGGCCGACTACGACTTCATCGGAGCAACCTCCTGATGGCGGAGGCGAGCACAGGCCGTCAGCGCCGGGACTATTCCATGTTCGACGCCGAGCTTTCCGGCGCGGTCCTGAATGTGTCTCTGCTTGGGCGCCTGCTGCGCTGGATGAAGCCTTATCGGATTACCTTTGGCATCTCCGCAGCGCTCATCCTCCTGGCTTCCTTTCTGCAGGTGCTGCAGCCGGTAATTCTCTCCATTGTTGTGGTCGATCATGTGATTCGCGGCGAGCCGGAGGCGCTGGCTCCAGACCTCGGCATGATCGATCTGCACAACTGGCTGGTGGCGAGCTTCGAGCTGCCGCCGCTCATTGCTGCCTGCATCCTTTATGGCGTGGTTTACGTCGGCTGGGCCCTGGTTGGACACGCGCACCGGATGACGCTCATCAGCTCCGTGATCAACGGACTCCGCGACCTGCGCCAGGACCTCTTCAGCCATCTGGAAACGCGGCCATCCTCCTTCTACGACCGGGTAGCCGTAGGCCGCGTTATGACCCGGGTGACCAACGACGTGGAAGCCCTCTACGAACTGCTCCGCGGGATCGGCACTCTGATCGGGGAGTTCGTCCCGTTCTTCGTGGCCCTGACGATCATGCTCGCCATCGACGTTGAGCTGACCCTGATTCTGCTCCTGGCCTTGCCGCTGATGGGCACCGTCACGTACGTCTTCCGGCGGGCCACGCGCCAGCTGTTCCGACTGGTGCGCCTTTCGGTCTCGGCACTGAATCAGAACATGCAGGAGAATCTGGCAGGACTGCAGGTGGTGCAGCTGTCGGACCGCCAGCAGCAGAATCTCGACCGCTACACGGAAATTAATAAAGAGAACCGCGGCTACGAGCTGAGGAGCGGCAGAGTCGAAACGCTCTATGGCGCCTTCACCGACAGCATGGCCCACATCGCCCTGGGGGTGATCGTCTGGTACGGCGGCGGCGAAGTGGTGCAGGAAAACATGTCTCTTGGGGGCGTCATTCTCTTTACCCGTTTCATCGACATGCTCTTTCAACCGATCGTTGTCCTCGGCGAGCAGACCAACATCCTGTTCCGCGCCATGGCCTCCGGCGAACGTATCTTCCAGGCCCTGGACTGGGACGAGAAAATTCACGAGCCTGACGAGCCGGCTTCGCTGCCGAAGCGGCTCCGCGGGGAGTTGCGCTTCGAGCACCTCAACTTCGCCTACGATGAAGACGTGCCGATCCTTAAGGATGTCTCCTTCACCATTGAGGCCGGCGAAAAGCTCGCCATTGTCGGGCCGACGGGCTCCGGGAAAAGCACGCTCATTCGCCTCCTCGGGCGCTTTTACGACTTCGACGATGGACAGATCTTCCTCGATGGCATCGATCTGAACCGCATCCATACGCGCGATCTGCGTCGGCGCATCGGCGTGGTGCTGCAGGACTTCCATATCTTCTCCGGCACCATCTACGACAACATCGCCCTCGGTGACTCGGCCATCACCCGGGAAGCTGCCGAAGCCGCTGCCCGCCGGGTGAACGCCCACGGCTTCATCAGCGCTCTGCCCGATGGCTACGACACGGAGCTCTCCGAACGGGGCCAGAACCTGTCTCAGGGCCAGCGCCAGCTGCTGGCCTTTGCCCGGGTGCTGGCGGCAGACCCGGAGATCCTGGTGCTCGACGAGGCAACGGCGAGCATCGACACGGAAACGGAACTGCTCATCCAGGATGCCCTGCGGCAGCTTACCGCGGGCCGCACATCGATTCTCATCGCCCATCGTCTGCAGACGATTCAGGAGGCAAACCGGGTCCTGGTACTGCAGAACGGCCGGGTTGTAGAGCTCGGCAGCCACGAGGAACTGCTGGCCGCCGGCGGCGTTTACCAGACCCTGCATTCGCTGCAGTTCCAGGAGTCTGACGGCTCTGGCGATCCTGGCGGGAGAGATGCGGGCTGATCGACGGATCTCTCACGGCGGGTTCCGGTAGAATGGCTCTATGAGCGAAGGTACCAACAGCACCGATCAACGGGACTCTGCGGCGAAAGCCCGGGTTGCCCCCGGCGAGAAATTCCAGACAGCCGAGGGCTTCAACGCCATCAAAGACGGCGTGAAGCGGCGCCAGGACCCGACACCATCCGACCGCAAGCCGCCCTGGCTCAGAGTGCGCATCCCGAGCGGTGGTAAGTATGAAACCGTACGCCGGACGGTTGCCGAACACCGTCTCGCCACCGTCTGCGAAGAATCACATTGCCCGAACATCGGCGAATGCTGGAGCGCAGGCACCGCCACGATCATGCTCATGGGCGCCGTCTGCACCCGGGCCTGCCAGTTCTGTTCCGTCGACACCGGCAATCCGAAGGGCTGGCTTGATCCCGGCGAGCCCGCCGGTGCTGCCCGCAGCGTTGCCCTCATGGGACTGAAGTACGTGGTGATCACCTCCGTCGATCGCGACGACTTGGCCGACGGGGGCGCCGCCCACTACGCCGCCTGCATTCGTGCGATTAAGTCCCGGAATCCGGCAACCGCCGTTGAAGCCCTGACCCCGGACTTCTCCGGTGATGCGGATGCGGTGCGTACCGTAGCGACGGCAGGCCTCGATGTTTTCGCGCAGAACCTCGAAACCGTCGAGCGGCTGACCCATCCGGTCCGCGATCCGCGCGCCGGCTATCAGCAGACCCTGGACGTGCTGCGCATGGCGAAAGACTTTGCACCGGAGATTCTGACCAAGTCGAGTCTCATGCTCGGGCTTGGTGAGACCGACGCCGAGATCTACCAGGCCATGGACGATCTGCGCGCCCATGACGTGGACGTGCTGACCTTAGGCCAGTACCTGCGCCCGACCGTGAACCACCTGCCTGTGGAACGCTGGGTACCGCCGGAAGCTTTCGAAGCCTACCGAGCCGAAGGCCTCTCCCGGGGCTTTCGCGAGGTTGCCGCGGGGCCGCTGGTGCGGTCGAGCTATCGGGCCGATCGCATCCTGGAAGGCGACAACCTGGGCCTGATCCCCGTGCGCTCGCTCTAACACCTCGCCCACCGACTGGAAGGCCGCTTCCCATGAGCCTGATTACCGAACACGCCGGACCGCGTACAACTCTGCAACTGATCCAGGGTGAGTCCCTGGAAAGCTGGCTCGAGACGCAGCCTCCCCTCGCCCGCCAGTGGCTGGAAAAGCAACAGTTCAAGGGTAAAAACGGCCAGCATGCCTGGCTCCCGGACGACAGCGGCGCCCCGGACTCACTGGTCATCGGCTGGGATGGCAAAGACGACTTCGGCGCCCTCGGCGGGTTGCCCTTCACACTGCCGGAGGGCGCCTATGAGCTGGCATCCCCGGTAAGCGCCCTGCAGCTCCTCGGCTGGGGGCACGGCGCCTACCGCTTTGATCAATACAAGACCGGCGACCGGGGGCCTGCGGAACTGCTCATCCCGCATGACAAGAATGCAGACGCCATTCTGTCCGAGGTGAGCGCTGTAAGCCTGACCCGGGACCTGATCAACCTGCCCGCAGACGAACTCGACCCGGAGCGTCTCGCCGAGGAAGCCGTGCAACTCGCCGACAGCTATGGCGCAGCAACAACGGTCACAACCGGTGATGAGCTCCTGAGCGCAGGCTACAACACCATCCACGCGGTCGGCCGGGCGGCAACGGTGGCGCCACGTCTCATCGATCTGACCTGGGGCGATTCGTCGCACCCGAAGGTGAGCCTTATCGGCAAAGGCGTCTGCTTCGACAGCGGCGGTCTCAACATCAAACCCGGCAGCAGCATGCGCACCATGAAAAAAGACATGGGTGGCGCCGCCAATGTGCTGGGACTCGCCCAGCTGATCATGGCCGCCGGCCTGCCCGTACGACTCAGGGTGCTGGTGCCGGCCGTGGAAAATGCCATCGCCGGGAATGCCTATCGCCCCGGCGACATCATTCAGACCTACAAGGGGCTCTCCGTAGAGATCGACAATACGGACGCGGAAGGTCGCCTGGTGATGTGTGACGCCCTGGCTCTGGCTGCAGAAGAAAAGCCGGATCTGATCCTCGATTACTCGACGCTGACGGGATCGGCCCGCTCGGCGGTCGGCGCAGAGATTGCCGCCATGTTTGCTAACGACGATGCGCTCGCGAACGGCCTCACGGCTGGGGGCGAAGCCGTCGGCGACGCGGTCTGGCGCATGCCGCTGCATCGTCCCTACCGCTATATGCTCGACAGCAAAGTGGCGGACACCGTGAATTCAGCCAGCCTGCCCTACGGCGGCGCGATCACCGCGGCGCTCTTTCTCGAGCGATTCGTCGACGACGTACCCTGGGCCCACTTCGACATCATGGCTTACAACCTCCGCAGACGCCCCGGGCGCCCGGAGGGCGGCGAAGCCATGGGCCTGCGCGCTGCTTTCCACTATCTGAGCGGCCGCTACGGTGGCTGAGTTTTTCAAGGCGCTGGAGCGCGCGGCGGCGGGTGAGGAGACCCCGCTCGGCGCCGTCCTCGACGCCCTGCCCTTCGACGACCGGGGCCTGCTCCCGGCGATCGCCCAGGATGCTGAGTCCGGCGAAGTGCTCATGCTCGCCTGGGTGAGCCGCGCCGCGCTTGAGCGGACGCTTACCGATGGCTACGCCTGCTACTACTCCCGCTCCAGACAGGCCCTCTGGTTGAAGGGCGAAAGTTCCGGGCACCGCCAGGCGCTTGTCAGCCTGCGACTCGACTGCGACGGGGATGCCGTGCTCTATCGAGTTCGTCAGGAAGGTCCCGCCTGCCATACGAACCGTCCGACCTGTTTCTATCTCGAAGTGGACGGGTCCATGGTGCGCGTGCTGACCGATCCCGTGGCCTGACATATACTGCGCCGCCACTGATTTCAGGCACCGGCACACGCCAATCCCGAACGGGGCCCACATGGACATACAGCTGCACAACACCCTTTCCGGCGGGAAAGAGGTCTTCGAACCGATCGATCCTGAGCGGGTGACCATGTATGTCTGTGGTCCGACGGTCTACGACTACGTGCACATCGGCAACGGCCGGCCTGCGGTGGTCTTTGACGTGCTGAACCGGCTGCTGCGAGCCCGCTATCCGAAGGTGGTGTATGTCCGCAACATCACGGACATCGACGACAAGATCAACAGTGCCGCCCTGACAAACGGCGAGCCCATCTCAAAGCTTGCCG